>JACPYM010000082.1 GCA_016196035.1 Acidobacteriota bacterium
AGTTGGTCTGGACAGACTAAAGTCCGTCCTACTTTCGCGGTGCCGGTGCAAATGGCAAAAGCCTCAACCGCCACTGTTCAGTGTAATTCTGAGACAGCGCCTGTTGAGGCTTTTGCTTTGCCTTGAATAATAGAACCGGCCTTTACCAGCCGTTAATCGCCAACCGGCCATTTTCCATCACCACGACAATCGGGATGATCTTGTATTGCTTGTCCAGGAAATAGTATACGCAATCGGAGCGCACCGTTGATTCCGTACTGGCGCCGGAAGCAGTGATTGCGGCCTCCATGACTTTGTCGTCTTTGCGGTCGCCCAACATACTTTCGCGCAAGGTTTTCTTTTCATCGGTCAGCCGTTGCTTCCCGGTAGCAGAGAGCAGGTTTTCCGCTTCACCCCAATTCTGGTCTTTGATGAACCCGTTGAATTTGTTGATGAGATCGCTGATCTGTTTCGGGTCTGTCAGCGAAACCGGCGGCGGTGGCGGCACCGGCGGTTTGCGGTTGGCCGCCCAATGGTAGGTGCGCCAGGAACCAAAGAAAAAGAGGATGGCGAAAATCCAGAGGAACATCGTCAGCCGCCGGCCACGTTCATTGGCCTTGGCATCCTCTATATTTTCGCGTTCAGTCGTGTCTTCAAAAACTGTTCTCATGATTGTCTTCCCAAGTTGTTAGCGTCGCCCACGCAAGGCCTGCTCAATGACGCGCAAAGTAACGTACCGTTTCAGCGGCTGTCAAACCGCCCTTTTGCGGGCGCGTGTTATGCAAAGCTACATCGGCACGAACGGCAGGGCGGGGCAGGTCTTGCAGCTTTGCCACGGCCATAGCGTTGCGCCGATGCGCCTTTGGCGGTTAAGCTGCGCCTTAATTCTCAACCCGGCAGAACACACACAGCATTTATGAGCATCAAGACTACACTTGGCATTATCGGCCTGGGCACCGTCGGCACAGGCGTCGTCAATTTATTGCGCGACAATCCCCAGTTCGACATTCGCGGCATCGCCGTCGCCCACCTCGACAAACCGCGCGAAGTGGACTTGCAACAACTCGCGCTCACCAACGACCCCTTCAAACTGGCCGACGACCCGGAGATTGAAGTCATTGTCGAAGTTGTGGGCGGCGTTGACCCCATGTACGAGGTGGTCAAACGCGCGCTCACCAACGGCAAACACCTGGTCACCGCCAACAAAGAACTCATTGCCAAACACGGCCCCGAGCTTTTCGCGCTGGCCAATGCACACAACGTCACGATCTTTTTTGAAGCGGCGGTTGGCGGCGGCATCCCGTTGATTTCGACTTTGCAACGCGGCCTCCAAGCCAATCGCATCGCGCGCGTCGCCGGCATCATCAACGGCACGACTAACTACATCCTGACCAAAATGGAGTTGGAGAAGAAGCCCTTTGCCGAAGCCTTGAGCGAAGCGCAGGCCGCAGGCTTTGCCGAAACCGACCCGACCAACGACATCGAAGGCTTTGATGTCGTTTACAAAATCGCCATCCTTTCCTCGCTCGCCTTTCAAACGCCGGTCGAAGTCGGCCAGATTTACCGCCAGGGCATCACCGCCATAAGCGACCTGGACATTCAACTCGCCAACGAATTCGGCTACCGCATCAAGATGATCGGCCTGGCGCAGCCGGGGAATGACGAACAGCCAGAAACCAACTTTCCACAAAGACTCGACGTGCGCGCGCACCCGATGCTCGTCCCGCAGCATCATCCGTTGGCGGGCGTCGAGGGCGTCAACAATGCGATTTTCATCAGCGGCAGCGCGGTCGGCGAAATCATGCTGTTCGGCCCCGGCGCGGGCCGCTACCCCACGGCCAGTGCGGTCGTCGGCGATGTGATCAATCTGGCCAGTGCCATCAAGCTGCCCGACTTCGCGCGTTACTTCCAATCCTCCATCCGCTCGCAAGCCTCTGAAGTTTTCCCGATTGCCGAAACGGTGAACGGCTATTACATCCGCCTCGAAACGCGCGACTCGCCCGGCGTCATCGGCCATCTGGGCCAGGCTTTCGGCAACCACGGCGTCAGTTTGCACAGCTTCACGCAAAAGGGCGTGACCGAAGACGGCACGGCGACCATCGTCTTGCTGACACATCGCGTGCGCGAGCAGCAATTGCAGGACGCGCTGCGCGAGATCGAAGCGCAGCCGACGACGAAGCAAGTGGCGATTGTGTTGCGCGTCTTGAATTAACCCTGGGAGCGCAGACGTCTCACCTGCTAATAAAAAAAGCGGCGCAGCCTTCCTTATTCCAGTGTTGGCAATGTGCAAGGCTAAGGATAAGGAACGCTACGCGGCTTTTTTACAGCAGGCGAGACGCCTGCGCTCCCAGGGGTGCACCACCAGTCAAATGCCAAACGACTCGCCCCCAGAAGTTACGCAATTGCTGCACGCTTGGCACGACGGCGATGCGGCGGCGCTCGCCCAATTGACGCCGCTGGTTTACGGCGAATTGCAGCGGCTGGCGCACGGGTATTTGCGCGGCGAACGCGCGGGCCACACGCTACAAACCACGGCGCTCATCAACGAAGCTTACCTGCGCCTGTTCGATTGGCAACACGTCGAATGGCAAGACCGCGCGCATTTCATCGCCATCGCCGCGCAGATGATGCGCCGCGTGCTGGTGGATTTTGCCCGCGCGCGCCATTACGCCAAACGCGGCAGCCAGGCGCAACAGCTCGAATTCGATGAAACCCTGATCGCCGCGCAACAGCGTGACGCCGAATTGATCGCGCTGGATGACGCGCTGCAACTGCTGGGCGAAGTTGACCCGCGCAAATGCCGCATCGTCGAGTTGCGTTACTTCGGCGGTTTGAGCGTTGACGAGACCGCCGAGGCGTTGCAGCTTTCGCGCCGCACCGTTTTGCGCGAATGGAAACTGGCGCGCGCGTGGCTCTATCGTGAACTTCGTAGCCCTGACTTGGGAGGCGCTGATGAAACTTGATCCCGTCCGCTGGCAACGCATCAACGAGTTGTTTGCGCAGGCCGAAGACCTCGACGCCGACGCGCGCGCCGCCTTGCTCGCACAAGCCTGCGCTGACGACGACGGGTTGCGCGGCGAAGTCGAAGCCTTATTCAACGCTGATGCGCAAGCCGAGCGGGCCGATGATTTCCTGAGCGAACCCGCGCTCGAAGCCGCCGCCAAAAGCATGGCCGCGCAAGCCGCCGCGCTGCGCACCGGTCAAACGCTTAGCCACTATCGCATCGGCGCCTTGCTGGGGCGCGGCGGCATGGGCGAAGTCTATCGCGCCGAAGATCAACGCCTGGGCCGCACCATCGCGCTCAAATTGCTGCCGCCCGAATTCACGCAAGACGACGAACGCGTCCAGCGTTTCAAACAGGAAGCGCGCGCCGCCTCTGCGCTCAACCATCCGAACATCATCACGATTTTTGAGATTGGCGAATTGGACGGGCTGCATTTCATCGCCACCGAATTCATTGACGGCAGCACGTTGCGCCAGCGTTTGAGCGAAGCGCCGTTGCCCTTGGCCGAAACGCTCGACCTCGCCGCGCAACTCGCCAGCGCGCTGGCCGCGGCCCACGCCGCCGGCATCATTCACCGCGACATCAAACCCGAAAACGTGATGGTGCGGCCTGACGGCATCGTCAAGGTATTGGATTTCGGCCTCGCCAAATTGAGCGAACAACATATTCCGCATTTCGCAATCCACCATCCGCAATTCCACACTGACCCCGGCAAGGTGTTGGGCACGCCGCGTTATATGTCGCCCGAGCAGATTCGCGGCGTCGAAGTGGATGCGCGTTCAGACCTCTTCAGCTTCGGCGTCGTGCTCTATGAAATGCTCGTGGGCCGCGCGCCGTTCGAGGGCGCTTCGATTGCCGAAACGATTGCCGCGATTCTTGAACGCGAGCCGTTGCCGCTGCCCCAATCTGAAAATGATGACAGCACCGAATTGCAGCAACTTGTTCAACGCGCATTGGCCAAAGACCGCGACGCGCGTTGGCCCAGCAGCCGCGAATTGCTGGCCGAATTGAAACGCCTGAAACTTGAACTGGATTTTGCCGCCCGGCACAAACCCGATACCGAAGAGCAAGCCACGCTGCCCCTCGCCGCCACGTTGCCGCCGGTTCAGCATTCGCATCCTGCCGAATTGGAACCCGTAGGTGGCGCGGTGCCGCTGGCTTCGCGCTTTTACATCGTGCGTCCGACCGACGAAGAGTTCCGCGCGGCCATCGCCCGGCAAGACAGCATCGTCCTGCTCAAAGGCGCGCGGCAGGTCGGCAAGACTTCGCTGCTCGCGCGCGGCTTGCAACAGGCCCGCAGTGCCGGGGCCAAAGTCGTGCTGACCGATCTGCAAAAGCTGAGCGCCGATGAACTGGTTTCCGCCGAAGCCTTTTATCTCGCGCTGGCCGATCTGATCGCCGATCGACTCGACCTGGACGTCGTGCCCGAAGACGTCTGGAATGCGCGGCGCGGCCCCAGCATCAATTTCGAGCGTTTCATCCGCCGCGAAGTACTCAGCAAAATCTCCGGCCATCTGGTTTGGGGCCTGGATGAGGTTGACCGTTTGTTTGCCTGCACGTTTGGCAGCGAAGTCTTTGGCCTCTTCCGCTCCTGGCACAACGAACGTTCGCTCGACCCTGATGGGCCGTGGCAACGGCTGACGCTGGCGATTGCCTATGCCACCGAAGCGCACCTGTTTATCAGCGACATGAACCAATCGCCCTTCAACGTCGGCACGCGGCTGGCGCTCGATGATTTCAGCCTTGAACAAGTGGCCGAACTCAACACGCGTTACGGCGCACCCTTGCGCGACAATGCCGAAGTCGCGCGTTATGGCCGCCTGGTCAGCGGCCATCCTTATCTGGTGCGTTGCGGCTTGCAGGAAATGGTCAATCACCGTCGCACCCTCGCTGAACTTGAAACCATCGCCGACCACGCCGACGGTCCATTCGGCGATCACTTGCGCCGCATTGCCGCATCGCTGGAACAGGACGCCGAACTCAGCGCCGTCGTGCGCGGCGTCTTGCAAGGCAAACCCTGCCCGTCGCCCGAAAGCTTCTACCGTTTGCGCAGCGCCGGGTTGATTGCGGGTGATTCGGCGCGCGAGGCGCGTCCGCGTTGCCAGTTGTATGCGACTTATCTTGAGAAACGGTTGCTGTAGCCAACTGGCTTTAACGCCCTGAAAGGGCGCGATTCAATAGCCGTGGGCAACGCCCACGGAATGGTGCGCGTAAGCCCCCGACCCTGAAAGGGTCGCATCCGATTTGATATGCGGCCCTTTCAGGGCCGGAGTTTTTTGGTGTGCGCTCCGTGGGCGTTGCCCACGGCTATTGAATCGCGCCCCTTCGGGGCTGAGCAGAATGCTCTCAAGATTTTTTTTCATGCCCGTGTCACTTTCCAGCGCCCTTTCCCGCCTTACCCGGCGCAGGACAATCTGAATTTCTTCGGGAGGGCTTATGACCGCAACAGCTTCGAGCAACCGCGCAACCAATCTCGCAACTAATCGCGCAACTAATCGCGCAACTAATCGCGCAACTGGCGAAACCGGTTTCTATGTCACCGGTGGAACGCTGCGCCGCGATGCGCCGTGTTATGTCGAACGCCGCGCTGATCAGGCGCTGTATGATGGGCTGTGGCAAGGGCAGTTCTGTTACGTGCTGACTTCGCGCCAGATGGGCAAGTCGAGCCTGATGGTGCGCACGGCGGCCCGGTTACGCGAAGCGGGCGCGCACGTCGTCGTGCTCGATCTGACCTCCATCGGCCAGAACCTGAATGCCGAGCAGTGGTACGACGGCTTGCTCAACCGCGTCGGGCGGCAGCTCGGCTTGGAAGACGAGTTGGAAGATTACTGGACGGAGCATCCGCGGCTGGGGCCGTTGCAACGCTGGATGTCGGCGCTGCACGAAGTCGTCTTGCCGCAACGCGCCGGACGCCTCGTCTTTTTCGTGGACGAGATTGACGCCGTGCGCAGCCTGCCGTTTTCGACCGACGAGTTTTTCGCCGCCATCCGCGAACTTTATAACCGCCGCACCGAAGACCCCGAACTCGAACGCCTGACGTTCTGTTTGCTGGGCGTAGCCTCGCCCTCCGATTTGATCCGCGACACGCGCACGACGCCGTTCAATATCGGGCAGCGCATCGAACTCAACGATTTCAACGACGCCGAAGCCGCGCCGCTCGCGCGTGGTTTGGGGCGTGACGACAAGACGGCCAACAAACTGTTGCAACGCATTTTGTATTGGACGGGCGGGCATCCTTACCTGACGCAACGCCTCTGCCAGGCCACTGCCGAAGACGCGAATGTCAACGATGCCGCCGGGATTGATCGTTTGTGCGAAGAGTTGTTTTTCACGACGCGCGCCCGCGAACGCGACGACAACCTGTTGTTTGTCCGCGAACGTATGCTCAAGAGCGAAGCCGACCGCGCCGCGTTGTTGGACTTGTACAAAAAGCTGCGCGACAACCAGCGCGTCAAAGATGACGAAACGAATCCGCTCATCAGCGTGCTGCGCCTGTCGGGCATCACGCGCGTCGCCGAAGGGCTGCTTTACGTGCGCAACCGGATTTACTACCGCGTCTTTGACCGGGAATGGGTGCTGGCGAATTTGCCGGATGCCGAAGTGTTGCGGCAACGGGCGGCGTATCGGCGAGGGTTGTTGCGGGCGGCAGCGGTGGCGGCGGTGATTGTTGCAATCGTTGGCGGACTGGCTTTCACTGCGTTCAGACAACGCAATCGCGCAGTACAATCAGAACAAACAAATCGGCGGTTGCTTTACAACGCGCATATGAACGTGGCTGGGCAAGACTGGGAGGCGAGTAGCATAGATCGCCTGCGCGAGTTGCTAAATGGACACATTCCACAGTCAAAAGAAACAGATTTACGCGGGTTCGAGTGGTTTCATATGTGGCGGCTTTGCCATCGTGAAATCGCTACTTTGCTTCATACAAATGATGTCAACTCAGTAGCTTTCTCGCCGGATGGGAAGGTGCTAGCAACGGCAGATGGTGAGATGAACGTAAAAATTTGGGACCTTCTTACTCAGAAGGAACTATTCACCCTGAAGGGCCATACCAAAGCTCCGTGGTCTCTCGCCTTTTCCCCCGACTCAAAGAGACTAGCTTCCGGAGGCTATGACAGGAGCATCAAGCTCTGGGATGTTTCAACGGGGAAGGAAGTAATTACTCTCAAAGGACACAAAGACCGAGTACACTCCCTAGTTTTTTTACCGGACGGGAAAAAGCTGGTTTCTGCCAGCAACGATAAGACGATCAAACTGTGGGATGTCACAACCGGACAGGAACTCCGTACATTCACAGCCAACATTGATGCCGTAGAAAGAATGTCTTTTTCGTCTGATGGTCAGCGGCTAGCCATCTCAGGGAATGACCGAACTGCAAGAGTCCTGGACGTTACGACGGAGCAGGAACTATTCATAACTAAACCCAGTTCCCGCCCCGCTCACACCTGCGCGTTGTCTCCTGATGGAAAACGGTTGGCGTTAGGTGGTATCGGAGAGGTAAAAATATATGACTGTGCCTCCGGGCTGGAGTTGGTTAAGTTGGCACTTGATGCAAAGGAGATCGCTGTCTCTCTGGCGTTTTCTCCGGATGGGAAAAAGATCGCTGCAGGGCAGTATGAAAATACAGTGAGGCTGTGGGATGCATTTACAGGAAAAGAATTGGCTACTTTCAAAGGGCATACCCAAAGTATTCATTCGGTAGCCTTTTCGCCGGATAGCAAACAACTGGCTTCGGCTAGCGCCGATTTCACAGCGAAACTTTGGAGCGTAGAAGCTGAACCGGAGCCACTCGTGTTGCCAAAGCAGGAAGCGGGGATTAGCTCAGTTGTATTTTCGCCTGACGGAAAAAGGATGGCGGCTGGCATACAAGACCAGACGATAAAATTGTGGGATACAAATACGTGGCAGGAGTCGCTCATCCTCAAAGGGCACACAGGTCGTGTCTATGGCGTCAGTATTTCACCTGATGGAAATAAGCTGGCTTCTACAGCTAGCGATAGCACTCTGAAGTTATGGTCATTGTCATCTGGTACTGCGCTCTTCTCAATCGCTTTGAAAAATGAGGAGACAGCGGCTGTGGCGTTTTCCCCAGATGGCAGAAAGATCGCAGCAGGTTATGGCGAAGGAAAAGTTAAGGTTTGGGATACGAATTCCGGGCAAGAGTTACTTACACTCAGCGGCCATGTTCCGGGAGTCTTCATTTCTAAAATCGCTTTTTCACCTGATGGCAAAATGCTTGCTTCGTGCAGCTTTGATAAAAGCGTGATCTTGTGGGATTTAGTTGCAGGCCGTGAACTGCGAGCACTTCTGGGACACAAAGGTTATGTTCTTGATGTCGCGTTCTCTCCCGATGGCAGAACTTTGGCCTCTAGCAGCACTGATAGGAGTATCAAGCTGTGGGACGTGGCAAGTGGAAAAGAGCTACGTACGTTGAAAGGGCACACCAGCGAAGTCTGGACAATCGCATTTTCACCTGATGGGAAAAGGCTGGCGTCAGGCAGCCACGACCAAACGATCAAACTTTGGGATATGGATGCAGGACAGGAACTGATTACTCTGAAAGGTCATTCATCAATTGTTTTTGGAGTGGCATTTTCGCCCGACGGGAAAACTCTGGCATCTACAGGTTTCGACAAAACCATCCGCCTCTGGCGCGCGGCCACCGAAGCCGAAGTGCAGGCGCGGCGCGGGCAGTGAGGCTTTGGCACACATTACACCGCAGTGGTAAAGTCTGGCCGTGGAGGCAACGAAGATGAAATTACCCGTAGTTCAAGTGTTAATGGAAGAAGTCACTGATCCGGTGGAGATTGCCGCCTTTCAAACCAGATGGGCGCAAGCGGAGCGCAATTCGGCGTGGTTACAAGCGCACGCTACAGAAATTTATCGCAACCAGCGCGGAAAGTTCATTGTGGTGGCCGGAGAAGAGTTGTTTGTCGGCGCTACTGCGGCAGCAGCGCTCGCGCTGGCCAAGGCCGCACATCCTGACGACCACAGCAGTCTGATCCGCTATATCTATCCGAAGAAGACGGTCCGAATCTATGCGCATCAATGGTGAATGGAAGTTGTGTGAGGATAGCGTTGTGCGCCCAGTCGTGCGGGGCGAATTGCTGTCAGGCAGCGGTTTTTGGGAAGGCATCGAATTCCTCGTGGACGTGGGCGCGGATCGCACCGTATTCAGTGCGGCAGCCGTGGTCAAGCTTGGTCTGCCATTGCTCGAAGCCGAAGAAGAGATCAGCGGATTGGGTGGCATGACGGGTTCGGTCAGCGTCGAGACGAAACTCAATCTGCCACGTGAGACCGGCGCGCCAGTAATTTTTACTAGCCGGTTTAGCGCCGTGACTGATCCCACTGCGCTTGACCTCTGCATTTTAGGCCGCGACATTATGGATCGGTTCGCCGTGATCGTAGACCGCCCCGGCAATGTCGTTTGTCTGCTCAGCCAGCGGCATCGTTACGCAATCATTCAAGCATAACAGCCGCGCGAATCTTTCCGCCGCTGGCGCGCGGCCACCGCCGCCAAAGTGCAGGCGTGGTGCGGGCAATAACCTGGGAGCGCAGTGCATCCCTGCCTGCGTGCTGGCGGGGAGGGCGCATCGGAAACCAAAGAGCGAGTTGTGCAAGGCCCGCAGGCTGGAAGCGCTGCGCTCCCAGGTAGAAGGTCAGAGATGAATCAACCACAACCCCACGTCGTCATCATCGGCGCAGGCTTCGGCGGCCTCACCTGCGCGCAATCACTCAAACGCGCGCCAGTACGCATCACCGTGCTTGACCGCGCCAATCATCATTTGTTTCAACCGTTGCTGTATCAAGTCGCAATGGCGGGCTTGTCGCCGGCTGATATTGCCGCGCCGATTCGCTCGGTGTTGCGCAAGCAGGCGAATGCCAGCGTGTTGCTGGCCGAAGCCAGGGGCGTGGATTTTGACAAGCAGGTTGTCAAATTGAGTGAGGGCGAACTCGGTTATGACTATCTCGTGCTGGCGGCGGGCGGGCGCACCAGCTATTTCGGCCACGATGAATGGGAGCGGTTTGCGCCGGGCTTGAAAGATTTGGATGACGCAGTCGAGATTCGCCGCCGCGTGCTGCTGGCCTTTGAAGCGGCGGAAAAAGAAACCGATGCCGAACGTTGCAAGCAGTTGATGACCTTCGTTGTCGTGGGCGGCGGGCCGACCGGTGTCGAATTGGCGGGCGCGATTGCCGAGTTGTCGCGCTACGTGCTCGACCGCGATTTCCGTTCGATCTATCCCGAGCAGGCTGAGATTCGCTTGCTGGAAGGCGGGTCGCGCATTCTGCCGAGCTTTGCGCCGGAGTTGTCGGCGAGTGCCGAACGCCAGTTGAGCGACCTCGGCGTGCGCGTGCGCAAGAACGCGCAAGTGACCAACATTGATGAAAGCGGCGTGTATCTGGGCAACGAGCACATCGCCGCCGCGACAGTGATTTGGGGCGCGGGTGTGCGCGCGACGGCGCTGACGCAAATGCTGGGCGTCCCGGTTGACCGCGCGGGCCGCGTGAAAATTGAAGCTGACTTGACCTTGCCGGGCCGCAAGAATGTTTTTGCCATCGGCGATATGACTTATCTGGAACAGGACGGCCAGCCGTTGCCCGGCGTCAGCCCGGTGGCGATGCAAATGGCGCGTTGTGTGGCGCGCAATATTCGCCGCGCGCTGAACGAACAGCCGTATGAGCAATTCCATTATGTGGACAAGGGCAGCATGGCGACGATCGGGCGCAATGCGGCGATTGCGCAAATCGGCAAGATGCATCTGAGCGGCTGGCTGGCGTGGCTGGCGTGGCTGGCGCTGCACCTGTTTTACCTGATCGGCTTCCGCAATCGCGCGGCGGCGCTCTTGAATTGGGCGTGGATGTATTTTACCTATCAGCGCGGGGCGCGCTTGATTACCGGGCGGCGCTTAAACTTATGACCCCGCCAGGTCAGGGCCAACGGTGGCGCTTGATGCATCAGCGCTTGTCCAAACAAAGGACGCGCATTCAGCAGGGCATGGCATAAATTGCTATGGCTGTTCGGCCTGCCAAACGAATTCAAAAAATCTTGATTACCTGCCACCAAAACAGTTTTTTTTGATTGCTTTGCCTGGATTGGCTGTCTATACTCCGCCCGCTTTATCGGTTAAATGGATCGGATTTCTTCAATAGTAATCACAAAGCGTTGTCCGTGCCCACGGGTTTTTCCTCCCTCTCCTTAGTAACTTTAGGCTCTTTATCACAGCGGGTCGCTAAATATATGAAGAGCGTGTGTGGAGTTTTATCAACAGGCGGTTGATGTGACGCAAAGACCGCCGCCGCTTGCACTGCTCCCATACTCCCACGTTACCCCCAAGCAATTGAAAACGGACTTTGTTGTTCTTCAAACTAAAATGATGAGCAGCGTAGCCGTCTCGGCGGCAGACGCGCCGGCTTTATCGTGAAGCTGGCAGCGCAGACTGTTGCGGACAGCCGAATTTCTAACTTCGATCAGCGTCTGGCTGAGGCTAGGCCACGAATCGAAAAATCTAAAACATAATTCAGAAAGGATTGAGCAATGAAGAGAAGCTTATGCTTTACGTTGGTGTTATTGCTGTTGGCCGTTGCTGGTCACTTTAGTGTTAGTCGAATACAAGGCCAAGGCCAGGGTAAGGATGAAGGCCAGGGTGATCCAATACCGTCAGAAGTGTTGCACCGTCCCAATCCCAACGCTCACGCCAAGATCGGTGAAGCTCCCACTGCGGGCGGTACTACGGCAACATCGCCAATTACGCACCACGGCGGCCCCGTCATCGGCGGGATAGTGCACGTCTATCTCATTTGGTATGGCAACTGGAACCAAGCCAATGGCACCGATGATGCTGCCGGTCAGCAGATTGTCCGCGTGTGGGCGAACAACATTAGCGGCTCACCTCATTTCAATCTCAATCAAACTTACAGCATCGCGGGCACACCTGTTACAGGCAATGTAACCCTGGCCGGTGAATATACCGACACCGGTTCTCAGGGGACGCGCCTCTCAGATGCCAGAGTGAAGACCGCTGTCGGCAGCGCCATTGGCCCAGGCAAATTGCCTTTTGATACGAACGGCGTTTACTTTTTGCTGACCTCTTCCAATGTCAGCGAATCTTCCGGGTTTTGTTCCCGTTATTGCGGCTGGCATACGGCGGGCAATATCACGTCGGGGCATATTCGCTACTCGTTTGTTGGCAATGCGGCGCGTTGTATCACCGGTTGTGCGGCGCAATCCACCAGCCCGAACAACAACCCAGGCGTTGACGGGATGATTTCCGTTATGACGCACGAACTGGAAGAGGCTGTCTCTGATCCTGATTTGAACGCCTGGTATGATTCCGGTGGTGCAGAGAACGCTGACAAGTGCGCGTGGACGTTCGGACATTTTCAATTCCAAACGGCCAACGGCTCGTGGGCAAATGTCACCTTGGGCGGGCTTAATTTCCTCATTCAACGAAATTTGGAGCACAACGCTTCGGGCGATTTATGCAAAGTGGATAGCGCGCACAACTAACTCGCTATCACAGGATGAAGTCACTGGCTTCACACCATAGGCAAAAGCGGCAGCAGGGAAAGGTTCCCCACCGCCGCTTTTGCCTTTCGTCTCTTTTCACAGCCCCCAGTCTCTTTAAGACTCAACCAGCGGGAAGCGCACCGTGAAGGTCGTGCCCTCGCTCAGCCTGCTTTGCACCTCAATGCTGCCGCCGTGCGCTTCCACAATCCATTTCACAATAGACAGGCCCAAGCCCGACCCCGAGGCGCTGCGGTCACTGGTTTTTGCCGAGCGGCGGAAGAATCGCTCGAAGACGTGCGGTACGTCTTCAGGCGGAATACCGCGCCCGGTGTCGGCGACCTTGATGACGACCGCGTCGCTTTCAGCCGCCAGGCTGAGCGTGATCGTGCCGCCGTGGTCGGTGTATTTGATCGCGTTGTCGAGCAGGTTGAGCAGCAGTTGTTTGATGCGTTGCTGATCGGCCTGAATGGTGACGGTTTGGGGCGGCGTCAGGCAAACCAGGGTTTGTTCGCGTTGCTCAGCCAGCGGCGTGATGTAATCGGCGGTGTCGCAACAGAGCGCGGTCAGGTTGACCGGCTCGCAGCGCAACTCGACGCGCCCGGCATCGGCGCGCGCCAGCATCAACAGGTCTTCCACTAAACGCGAGAGGCGAATGATCTCTTCCAGGTTCGAGCCGAGCGTGCGTTGATACTCTTCCGGCGAGCGTTCGCGCCGCAGCGTGATTTCCAGTTCACCGCGCATCACGGCCAGCGGTGTGCGCAATTCGTGGGAAGCGTCCGAAGTGAATTGCTTTTGCCGTTCAAAGGCCGCTTGCAGGCGCGCGATCATGTGATTGAAGGTGGACGCCAGCCGCCCCAACTCATCCATCTTTTCCGGCACCGGCACGCGCTCGGTTAAGTCGCCAGCGCCGATTTGTTCGGCGGCTTTGGTGAGGCTGTCCACCGGGCGCAGCGCTTGGTTGGCCAATACCAAACCACCCGCACCACTCAGCAACAGGGCCAGCGGAATCACAATGCCGAAGATCAAGAGCAGCCGTTTGCGCGCCTGCTGCAACGCCGCGAGCGAATAACCCAGCCGCACATAAAAGTCGGCGCCGTCGTGTCCTTTGGTGCGGCGCGTCGCCAGACGCAAGGCTTCGCCGCCGGGCATAACGACAGTATCGTGATACGTCCGATCCGGCGCGAGCCGTTGCAGGGCCGCGAGATCGGCGGCGACTTCATTTTGCGGATGCGCGTAACTTTCCGTCTTGATTTCGCCGCGTTCGTTGATGACCTGCATCAGATGCATGGCGAGCGGCACGACCTCGTTCTCGGCTTCGGGTTCGCCGCCGGGCGGGAAGTTGGGTTCGTCGTTAGGTGAATCGTAGGTGCTGAGTTTGGCGATTTGCTCCAGCTTTTGCACCTGATGATCGAGCGATTGGTCAATCGTATTCACCAGGCTACGCGAGATGTACCCATAAATCGCGAGGCCGCAGACCATGAGCACCAGCGAAAGAATGACCAGGTAATAAAGCGCGAGTTTGTAGCGCAGGGAGAGCATGGTTGAGACGGGGCGACAGGGAGATTGGGAGAAGGGGAGACGGCGTTTTCACCCCATCTCAACCTCTCCTCGTCTCCCTGTCTCAGCACTAGGCGGTTTTGCTTTCCGCTTGTAACAGGCGCGATTCGCCGTTGTATGCTTTGAATTGGTAACCAACCCCGCGCACGGTGTGAATCAGTTTCGGCTCGAATTGGCGATCCACCTTGTTGCGCAAGTAGTTGATATAGACGTCAATGACGTTGGTGAGCGTGTCAAAGGTTTCTTCCCAGACTTTTTCCGAGAGCGTCTCGCGCGACAGGATTTCATCCGGGTGACGCATGAAATATTCCAGCAAGGCGAACTCTTTGCCGGTGAGTTGCACTTCGATGCCGGCGCGAGTGGCTTTGCGGTTGATGAGGTTGAGCGAAAGATCGCCGATTTGCAGGCGCGTTTTGTCTTCGCCGGATTCGGCGGCTTGGGCACGGCGCGCCAACGCGCGTAAGCGGGCGACCAACTCCGAAAAGGCAAAGGGTTTGGTCAGGTAATCATCCGCGCCGGTATCCAGCCCCTTGACCTTCATTTCGGTGCTGTCCTGCGCAGTCAGAATCAGGATAGCGGTTTTGTTGCCCGCGTTTCGCAATGTCTGGGCAACCTCTAGCCCGTCGCGATTCGGCAAACCAAGATCGAGAATGATGACGTCAAAGTTACCGCCCGCTTGCGCAGCCGCCAATCCGCTGTCGCCATCGAAGGCTAACTCGACTTGCATCCCCTCCTCTTCCAGTCCGCGTCTGATCAGGTCGGCCATCTTGGTTTCGTCTTCAATGACTAACACACGCATCGCCATATAAACTCCTTATAGCTTCTCGCAAATATGATGTGATCAAGCAAGGCGAATAATTGAGCCGTTCACTCAGGTCTGACACCGCGCGCCTGCGCAAACCGACACGAAGACTTGCACGGCTATACCGGGTCTGACAGGGAAAGGAATCGAGGAACGGGTTCCTTGCAATGATCTTGAGTTGTTAGGGGATCGTTGTGACGTAATCTACACAAAGCGCGTTGCTTAGGGCAAGGCGACATTCTTTGTGTCACGTCACGAGCAATGGGGCTGATTCGGGTCAACGAACCTGTTACGGGCAATCAATAGAAATGGGCCAGCGAGCGAATCGCCAACGAACAACGCAGCGAAGAAACTTATCTGCCTGGTTTAATCGCCGCCTGCAACCACGCCAGATAATCGGCGGCGACAGTCTCAACCGGCACGGCAATGATTTCCGGCGTTTGGTAGCGGTGTAACTGCTTGAGCAAGGCTTCCAGTTCGGCGTATGCCGCGCGCGTCGTTTTGATCAGCAATAAAACTTCGCTGGCGCTTTCCAGTTTGCCTTGCCAGCGATACAGCGAAGTCATCGGCGCAAGCATTTGCACGCAAGCCGCCAACTCGGCTTCGAGCAACGCCTGGGCCACTCGGGCCGCCTCCTGCTGTGTTGCAGTGGTCGTTAAAACCAGCAATGCATCTGGCAGCGTATCTGGCGGATCGTTGCGCCCTGCTTCCGTCTTCAATTCACTCATCTTAATGCGGTGGGCTTTCTATCAAATCCTGATCGCTTTCGTCAAATGTCGCTTCAGAACTAAAGAAGGCCAGATACAAGGAACGCGCTTGTTCAAACTCGCTTTCGGCCACGCCCAAGCGGATTTCCGAATACCCGCCTGGAATCAGCAATGGTTCCAGCCCGCCGAAATTGCCGCCCTGCAAGACCGCCGAGATGCCATTGTTTTCGAGCAACTCGGCGACCATCCCGGCTTCAGCAGAGTTGGAAAAATACGCGACGGTTTTGAGTTTCAGTTCGTCGGTCGTGTTCATCGCATCTCCTTGTCAACTTGGGTCAACTGGCCAGCCATGCGCCCTGATACACGGCGCACGCCTCGCCCGTTTGCACGACAGAGCCGTCGGCGCGCCATTCAACCAGCAATTCGCCTGCCGCCGTTTTGACGGTGACTTTGCGCTCGGTCAATTCGTTCAGCATTGCCGCCAGCGCCGCGCCGCACGATCCCGTGCCCGAAGCGAGCGTTTCGCCACAGCCGCGCTCCCAAAAACGGGCTTCAATTTCGTGGCGATTGAGCACGCGCACGAATTCAACATTGGTGCGGTCAGGGAAGGCCGGATGAATTTCCAACGCGGCACCCAACCGCCGCCAATCCAGGTCGAAGTTCTCGACAAATAAACTGCAATGCGGATTGCCCATCGAAGTGGCGGTGATCTCGATTGGCTTTCCACCGATTTCCAACCGTTGGCGAATGACGCGCTCCAGCGGTTGCGGCAACACTATCGGCACTTCCGCACTGCGCAAACGCGGCACGCCCATCTCAGTTTCAAATACGCAGCGCGCGCCGTCGCGTTCGATCAGGTTCAATACTTTGACGCCCGCGCCCGTGGCAATCCTGACGGTGGGCGCCGACCACGCACCGGTGTAATAAAGCCAGGCTCCGACGCAGCGCGTGCCGTTGCCGGAAATTGGCGTCTCGCCGCCATCCGCATTGAACAAGCGCACCGCGAAGTCGGCCTTAGCCGAATCAACCGCTTTGCACAGCATCTCCAGGCCATCCGCGCCTGCGCCGAAATGCCGGTCGCAAAGCCGCCGTGACAAGGCTTCAACATCCTGTGACACCGCGCGCAGATCGCGTTCGCGTGCAATCAGGAAGTCGTTGCCGAGGGCCTGGAATTTGTGGAAAAGCATTGCCGGTTAACCGTAGGGGCAGACCTGCGTGTCTGCCCCGGTGGCAGCAGACGGGATCGGTGGCGTCAAATTCGACCGGGACGGACACGCAGGTCTGCCCCTACGCTCTAAATTTCAAAATGCGTGAACTCTTTGAACTCGTGGAAGCGGGCTTTGATCTCATCAGAAGTCAGGCGGCGCAGACGGTCGCAACTGAACTCTTCGACGTTGTAAGACGCCATCACTGAACCGTAGATGATGCCGCGCCGCAGCGTATGATCATCAATCTTGTCGGCTTGCGCGAGGTAGCCCATGAAGCCGCCCGCGAAGCTATCGCCCGCGCCGGTCGGATCGAAAACGGCTTCGAGCGGATAGGCCGCCGTGGCGAAGAAGGAGTCTTTGGTGAAGAAGGCCGCGCCGTATTCGCCGCGTTTGACGATCAGCAGCTTCGGGCCAAGATCAAGCACTTTGCGCGCGGCACGAATCAAATTGGCTTCGCCAGCCAATTGGCGCGCTTCGGCGTCGTTGATGACAACGCAATCCACGACGCTGATAGTTTTGATCAATTCGTCGCGCGCGATGTCAATCCACAGGTTCATCGTGTCCATCGCCACGAATTTGGCGTTCGATTGCTCGCGCACCTGGCGTTGCAGCGTAGGTTGAATGTTACCGAGGAAGAGGAACGGCGCGTTTTTCAGTTCGGCGGAAAGTTCCGGTTTGAAGTCGGCAAAGACATTCAACTGTGTGTCCTTGGTGACCGCGGTGTTTAGGTCAAAGCCGTATTCGCCAACCCAGCGGAAGGTTTTGCCGCCGGGCACGCGTTGCAGGTATTGCGTATTGATCTTGCGTTCGTGAAAAACGGCTTCGTCAGCCGCGCCGAAATCATCGCCGATGACGGCGACGACACTGACGTCGGTGTAAAACGAAGCGGAAACGGAAAAGTGCGTGGCGGAACCGCCGAGGCTGCGCTCGCGTGCGCCGAACGGCGTTTTGATGGAATCAATGGCGACGGAGCCAACGACTACGAGTGAAGACATTTTTTAGCGAGTCGAGAGAAGTCTGGGGAAGTCTGAGTTCTACAGACTTCCCCAGACTTCCTCATCCTTTCTTTTCGGGTTTGGGTTCTTTGGTGGCGGGCGTCTTTTTGTCCGCTTCGACCGTGCTGCCGAGCCGTTTCTTGGCTTCGGGGAAATGTTCGCTGTCGGTGTAATCCTTGACGATGATGCTCCAACATTCCAGCGCCTTTTCGGGCTGATTGTCGCGCCTGTAAACATCGCCAAGCAGGAAGTAGACCGAATCCAGACGGGCGAACGACGGATTGGTGTCAATGATTTCTTGCAAGCGGTCAATCACCGCTTTGTTCAAGCGCGCCCAGCCCTCTTTGTCGTTTTTGCCGGCGGGTTTGCGTTTGAAATAGTAACGCGCGACTTCCAGGTTGTGGGCCGATTGCTTTTCCAGTTCGGGATCGCGCGGTGCATTGACTGTGCCGCGGCCCACACCGCCTTGCGCCAGTGCTATCATGTTGTTTGCCAACAAGAAACCAGCGCAAAGCAGCGCCAGTCCGCCAAAAGCCGCCCATTGAATTCGAGGTTTCATCACGTCGCACCTCACAAAGAATTTAAGCCGTAAATTGCTGAACGAATTGCTCAGCGCCAGCTTGCGGTTGCTCTGGGTACGCACCGCTTCCAGCGTGCTCTCGGCATAAGACCAACTCCTACCGGAAGGAAATGCGCAATTGCCAAGAGCACGCTGGAAGCGGTGCGTACCCAGGGTTATTCAAAGTATTTGCCGATAATCGCCCAGAGCTTTTGTTTAGTCGCGTCGGGAATCAAATCGCGCTGCGTCAGAATCGCGTTTTTGGTGGCGTTGCGGTACTGGCAATCCGGCTCTGTCGTCACCAGCCGTTTGACTGCTTCGCGGATGATGCGCTGCGCGTTGGCGGAATTCTTATTCAAGTATTCGATGACCATTTCAATCGTCACCGAGTCGTGTTCGGGATGCCAGCAATCGTAATCGGTCACCAGCGCCATCGTCGCGTAACAAATCTCGGCCTCGCGCGCCAGCTTGGCTTCCTGCAAATTGGTCATGCCGATGATGTCCATGCCCCAACTGCGATAGAGGCGCGATTCGGCCAGCGTCGAAAAGGCCGGGCCTTCCATGCACAGATACGTGCCGCCGCGATGCACCTTGACGCCCGTGGTCTCGCACGACTGCGCGATGATCTCGCTCAAATCGCTGCACACCGGATGCGCGAAGGTGATGTGGCCGACGAGGCCTTCGCCAAAGAAAGTCGAGACGCGGCCCCGCGTGCGATCAAAAAACTGATCGGGCACGACGATGTCGGTGGGTGCGTATTGCTCTTGCAGCGAACCGACTGCCGAGGCCGAGATGATCCATTCGACGCCGAGCATTTTCATGCCGTAAATGTTCGCGCGGAACGGCAACTCCGTCGGCAACAGTTTGTGGCCGCGCGAATGGCGCGCCAGAAAGGCGACGCGCTGGCCTTCGAGCGTGCCCACGATGTAACTGTCCGATGGTTTGCCAAAGGGGGTGTCGAGGCTGACTTCGTGAATTTCGGTGAGGCCTTCCATCTGATAGAGGCCGCTGCCGCCAATGATGCCGATTTTTGCTTGTTCCATTTTGGTAAGAGTTAGGGGCTGGGGACTAGGGACTAGGGACTAGCGAGCTGTCTTTTTCTAGCCCCTGGCCCCACTAGCCCCTAGCCCCTTATTTGCTTTCATTCGGAGTGATCATTTTCATTGAGCCGCCCTGACCGGCGCCCGGAGGCAACGGGCCTGAAGGCGGACGCAAGCCCGCCACGGTGAGCTTGAAATCTTCCGGCGCGACGACCGGGAATTTCAGTGTGGCATCCTCCATCACGCGTTTGATATTTTGTTGCCCCTGATTTGAAAGTTCATCCTCAGCCTTTTTGGTGCTGAGGTAGATGTGTTTGGCGTGCACCTCTTCAGCGTTTGGGTCGCTGTTTTTATTCGCGATTTCGTTCAGGCTGCTGCCGGGCGTGCCGGGCGGAACGGCGGGTTTGGCGGCGGCTTTGCGGCGGCCTTCGACTTTAATCAGGTGATAGCCGAAGCTGCTTTTGACTGGTTCCTGGCTGATTTGACCCGTTTGCATGGCATAAGCGGCTTTCTCGAAATCCGGATCCATCGTGCCCTTGCCAAACCAATCCAAGTCGCCGCCGCGGCCTTTGGTGCCGTCTTCGTTGACCTCGTCGGCAATTTTCTCGAAGGTTTCGCCCTTCTTGATGCGCGCCAGCAAGTCGCCCACGCGCTGTTTGATCTTGTCCGGGTCTGCTTCGGGATGTTGCGCGTAGTAATCCTGTAACTCTTTGTCGCCGGTTTTGAATTTCTCTTCGACCTTGCGCGAGTAAAGGTTGGCGAGCAGATTGCCGCGCATCATCTTAAGTTGAATTTGTACCGCCAGGTCTTTTTCCAGACCAGTCTGGCGGCCTTTATCGGCGCGGAACATCAGTTCGCCCCAGGAGGCTTTCAAACTTTCAAGCTGATCGCCCGTGGGTTTTTCCTTGGCATTGCGCGTAAAGAACGCGACATCGGAGTCGAAGTCCTTTTGATGCGCGGCGACATAGCCGTCAATGTCAGCCTTGCTGACCTGGAAGCCCTCGTTGCGTTTGCCATGTTCCTGCGCCAGCACTTTGGCGCTTTCAAGCCGCAGGGAATTGGTGTAATCGTCGCTTTTGTCCAAGCCCTCAGCCAGACCCGCCTGGGCAAAGGCAAACATCTTTTTGAACTGATCAATCATGCCCTTGCGCCCTTGCGGGTTCTGGGCCAACTGCCGCTTTTGCTGATCCGGCATCGTCTCAGCAAAGGCGGTTAAATCAGCCTCAGTGAGCGCGGCAAACTCTTTTTTGCCGAACTGGCAGGCACTGGCGCACAGGCTCAACGCCACCGTGGCCGCCAGGAATGATTTCAAAATGAAATGCTTGTTCACGATAAAAAATTCTCCTTATAAACTGGTAGTCGGTAGTCAGTAGTCAGTAGTCAGTTCCAGGTATGACAAATCTTTGTTGCTAACGACTACCGGTAATCCGTTGACTACCGACTACTGCTTCTCTGCGTCAGTTCCAACAGCACGCCGCCCGTGCTGGCCGGATGAACGAAGGCGACGAGTGAGCCGCCCGCGCCAAGACGCGGTTCTTCGTCAATCAAGCGGGTGCCGCGCGCTTTCAATTCAGCGAGCTTGGCAGGCAGGTCATTCACTTCGACGCAAAGATGGTGAATGCCGGGGCCACGTTTGGCCAAAAACTTGCCGACGGGTGTTGCCGCGCCGGTCGCTTCCAAAAGTTCGATACGGCTCGCGCCGAGGGGCAACAGAGCGACGCGCACGCCCTGGTCTTCGACGACTTCGATCTCGTGCAATGCCAACCCCAGGCCGTCGCGCCAAAACGCTAGTGCTTCGTCAAGCGAAGTAACAGCGACGCCGAGATGATTGATGGTGGTGTCAGCCATAGGTTTCATCAAGCAGCGTGCGCCTCTTCCAAACCTCAACGCGGTTTCCCAATTCGGCGATTTGTTGTCCGCGTTCGCGCTGGCGCAACTCGGCTTTGAGGTCGCGCTGTTCGCCCCGCAGGTCGCGCAACGCTCCATTGATGTCGTACTGACCGGCCTGCAATTCGCGTACATCGGATTGGAGTTCGCGCTGTCCAGACTGTAGCTCGCGGATGTTGGTTTCGAGCGCCGTGAACCGCTCGTTATAATTTGGCGGCAGCGGGTTGGTGCGCGCTTCCAAGGTGGCCACGCGGTCATTCAAGCTGTGCAACTCACCACGTATCGCCAACAGCAATTCGCGGTCACTCATATCTTTGGTATTGAGGTCTTCAGTCATGACGAACTCCTTTCAATTGGCATTTGCTGTTAATGCGCCACGCCGCAAAGGGCACAGCCCCCTAAGTTTACATCGTTACCCTGCCGCTGATCTCTTCCACAATCGAATAAGGATCGCGCCGCCGCTCGGCCACCGCTTCCGCCCACGCCTGCAATTCGCCCGGCGCGAGCGCCTCATTCAGCACGCGCCGCAACAAACGTTCGCGCAATAATTCGAGCAATCGGTTTTCCGCCACACTGGCGCGGCGGGGCAGCGCGGCGGCCTGTTCCCGGCGAAACGCGGCATAACTCTCAAGCGCCGCAGCGAACTCGGCGATCCCTTTGTTTTGCGTCGCCACCGTGCGCACGATCAACGGCGTCCAGCCATCGTTGCGCACAGACATTTCCAGCAACGCGATCAACTCGCGTTCGGTTCGCTCAACACCTTCGCGTTCGGCTTTATTGATAACGAAGAGGTCGCCGATCTCCATAATGCCGGCTTTGATGGCTTGAATATCGTCGCCCATGCCGGGGACGAGCACGACGACCGAAACGTCGGCGGTTTTGACAATGTCTACTTCATCCTGCCCGACGCCCACGGTTTCAACCAGCGTCCTATCGTAGCCAGCGGCATCCAAAACCGCAACCGCATCAACCGTCGCCCTGGCCAGCCCGCCCAGATTGCCGCGTGTCGCCATCGAACGAATAAAAACTTTGGGGTCATTCGCCAGCGCCTGCATGCGAATGCGGTCGCCCAGCAGCGCGCCGCCCGAAAACGGGCTGGATGGATCAACCGCGATAATGCCGACCGATTTATCCAGGCTGCGATAATGCGCGGCCAGCCGATCCACCAACGAAGATTTGCCTGCGCCCGGTGCGCCGGTGATGCCAATGGTCAAGCCCTTGCCCGTATGCGGAAACAGGTCTTTTAACAAGGCATTCGCATCCGCCGCGTCATTTTCGATTTTGGAGATGGCACGCGCCACGGCGCGCACCTCACCATGCAAGATACGTTCGACTAAGGGATGGAGCGGTTGGGGTTGCGTCATCAAGGCAGTTCGCTTTCGCGGCTTAAACGGGGATCAACGAGGTGAAAGGCAATATAACCGCACCCAAGTGAAATGCCAAACCTCAAACCATCGCCAGCCCGCATACAACCGGCTATACTCGCGCCCTCATCAGAAGCGCGGCAAAGCGCCACCGATGAACCTCCCCAGACGACAGCAACCCGGCAACGAAAGGAATCAACGCAATGTCCGTAGACTGGCTTCCGACAATGGCCACGGCAATGGGTTCGGCCTGGCTTTCCGGCATCAACTTGTACGCGACTGTCGTGACGCTTGGCCTGTTGCAGCGCTTTCACTGGGTCAAGCTGCCCGGCGAGTTGAACATGCTGGGCGAGTGGTGGGTGATTGGCATCGCCGGCGCGTTTTATCTGATCGAATTTGTCGCCGACAAAATTCCAGCCGTGGATTCGGCCTGGGATGCGATTCACACCTTCATTCGCGTACCGGCGGGCGCGATTCTGGCGGCGACGGCGGTGGCTGATTTCGACCCCTCCGTAAAAATGGCCGCGATGCTGGTGGGCGGCACCCTGGCGCTCGGTTCACACGGCACCAAAGCCGCAACGCGGTTGGCGGCCAATGCCAGTCCCGAACCGTTCTCAAACATCGGACTGAGTCTGATCGAAGATGTCTTCGCCATCGGTTCGACGATCCTGATGGCGTTTTATCCGGTGCTGATTCTGGTGCTGATCGTGATCTTCGTGATCGTGGCCTTGTGGGTGGTGCCGAAAATTGTGCGCGCGTTGCGGCGGTTGATCGCGCGCTTCAAAGGGTTTTTTAGCGCCCCAGTTGAGGAGGCGGGCAGCCCTAGTCAATAGGGCTATGGTTCATTGATACTCTTGGGCCAGGCGGAATTTCAGCCGCCGCCTAGCCCGTGCTTATGAGGCCGCGCTCAATTTGAAAATTCCTGTTGCAACGCCTTCGGCAACTTCGTATAGTCCGCCTCGCACGCCCCCGAAGCCTTGAGCGTGCCTGATTCAGTTAGCCTTTGATTCAGTGACGAGAGACAAAGATTCGGCAGCAATTTCTCAACATTTAACTTCAACGGTTTTTTCGACATCGGTACGACGCGTACTCAGTGCCCAACACGCTAAGCCTCGTTTTTCAAAGAAGGGAGTTCTGTATGAAACGCCAACTCTGGCCCGTCCGCCTGCTTTTGCTTTTTGCTGCGAGTTGCCTGCTCAACGCGCCAGCCTCGGCCCAGTGGAATCAATGGAAACCCATTGATCCGGCCCACGTCGCGCTGCCCGCGCCCACCATTGATAAAAGCGCCGACGCCGAAGCCTTGTTTTGGGAGGTGTATGTCAACGACGCCAATCAGGACACGGAATACCTGCATTATTTGCGCGTCAAAATCTTTACCGAGCGCGGCAAGGAAACGCAGGGCAAAGTCGAATTGCCGTATTTCAACAACGTCCAAATCAAAGACATTACCGCGCGCACCATCAAACCTGACGGCACGATCATCGAATTGAAGAAAGACGCCATCTTTGACCGCGAAGTGGTGAAATTCGGCAAGTTCAAAATCAAGGTCAAATCCTTTGCCATGCCCGCCGTCGAACCCGGCGTCATCATCGAATACCGCTGGCGCGAGGTGCGGCAGAACCAGATGGCCGACAACGTCCCGCTACAATTTCAGCGCGAAATTCCGGTGCAGAATGTCCGTTATTATCTGAAGCCTTATCCCTACGCGACGCAGCCCATGAAATCCATGACCTTTCAGACACGCGGCCAGATGAACAACTTCGTCAAAGCCAAAGATGGCTATTGGCTGACCGAGATGAACAATGTGCCGGCCTTTCACGAAGAGCCGTATATGCCGCCTGAAAATCAGGTGCGCACCTGGATGCTGGTGTATTACGCCGCCGACCGCAAACAGGCGCCGCAACAGTATTGGCAGGAAATCGGCAAGGTCTTTTACGAAGTCACCAAGGCCGATATGAAAGTCAATGACGAGGTGCGCAAGGCCGCCGCCGAAGCTATCGGCGACGCCGCTACGCCGGAACAGAAGCTGGAACGGCTGTTCAATTTCTGCCGCACCAAAATCAAAAATCTCAGCGATGACGCTTCCGGTTACACGCCCGAACAACTGCAAAAACTCAAAGACAACAAATCACCCGCCGACACGTTGAAACGCGGCTACGGCTGGGGCAGCAACATCAACGGCCTGTTTGCGGCGTTGGCGACGGCGGCTGGGTTCGATGCCCGTTACGCCGTGACCAGCGACCGCAGCCGCAGCTTTTTCGACGCGAACTTTCTCAACCTCTATTTCATGCGCGGCTCGAATATCGCCGTGAAGGTCGGCGAGCAATGGCGCTTTTTCGATCCGGCCAGCACCTATGTGCCCTTTGGCATGTTGCGTTGGCAGGAAGAGGGCATCAAAACCCTGATCGCCGATAACAAGGAAGCCACCTTTGTGCCGACGCCGCTTTCGCCGCCCGAAAAATCGCTGAGCAAGCGCGTGGCCCGGCTCAAATTGAATGAAGACGGCTCACTCGAAGGTGTGGTGCGCGTCGAATATACCGGGCACGCCGCCGTCGAGTTCAAAGAAGATTACGACGACGCCACGCCCGCGCAGCGCGAAGAAAAGCTCAAAAATGCTGTGCAGTCGCGCCTCGGTTGCGAGTTGTCCGAGATCAAGATCGAACCGCCCAACGATCCCGTCAAACCGTTTGTCTATTCGTACAAAATCAAAGCGCCCGGTTATGCCGAACGCACCGGCAAGCGCCTCTTCCTGCAACCGGCGTTTTTCCAGAAAGGCATCGCGCCGCTCTTTTCGACCAACACGCGCGAGCATGACATCTATTTTCACTATGCCTGGCTGGAACAGGATGACGTCGAAATCGAGTTGCCCGCTGGGTATGCGCTCGACAATGCCGAAGCGCCCGCGTCTTTCCCCATCGGTGATTTTGGCAATTACAAAGTCACGCTGGGCCTGACAGCGGATCAGAAAATTCTGGTCTATCACCGCGACTTCAAATTCGGCGGACTGATTTTCCCCAAGAGCAATTACGCGCCGCTCAAACAGGCCTTTGACACGTTGCATCAACAAGACAATCACGCCATCACGCTCAAACAGGGCGTGGCGGCGGTGAAATGAAAAGCGAAAAGCTGGTTGAACGGTTCTGTCAAAGCCCTGAAAGGGTGAAATTCACAGGGTGTTCAGAGTTCACGCTTCAGCGTGTTAATTCGACTTAGACACGCTGAAGCGTGAACTCTGAACACTAATTCAATGCCATTGCCCTACGAGGCGGCTTCGGAATTTTCAATGCTTGCCGGACGGGAAATTTATGCGCAACAAATTTTGCTTTTGTCTCTTGGCGTTGCTCATTTGTAGCCGCGCAGCCATTGCCGCCAGCGATGATGTCCCCGCCTGGTTGCGGCAAGCGGCAGCCGTCACGCCGCCGGCCTATCCCAAAGAGGTCAAGGCCGTCGTCTTGCACGACGAGACGCGCAAGACGGTGGATGACGATGGGCGCATCACGACCTGGGATTATTACGCCGTGCGCATCCTCGCGCGCGATGGACGCGGCGAGGCCGTCGCGCGCGCCGGTTACACGACGGGTTCGGAAAAGATAAAGGAAATGCGCGCCTGGCTGTTGCGTCCGGATGGCACAGTCAAAAACTATGGCAAGAAAGAAATGCTCGACCTGGCCGAAGTCGAGAACGACATTTACAACGAATCGCGCGTGCGCGTGCTTTCAGCCAGCGCCGAGGCCGATACCGGCGCGGTTTTCGGCTACGAAATCAAGACCGAAGAGAAGACCATCTTCTCGCAATTTCGCAAAGCCTTTCAGTCGAACGTGCCTGTGTTGCTGGCGCGGCTCAACGTCACCTTGCCCAACGGCTGGCGCGCCGAGAGTCTGACCTTCAACCACGCCAAGTTAGAGCCGGTAGTGAATGGCAATAGCTACACTTGGGAACTGACCAACCAGCCGCAGATCGAAGACGAACCGGCCAGCCCCAGTGCCTCCGCGCTGGTGACGCTGGTTGCGGTCAGTCTCTATGCGCCGCCCAACAAAACGACCATGCTGCGCGCGTTTGCCAGTTGGAAAGATGTCGCGCGTTACACCGCCGAATTGAGCGACCCGCAAGCGGCGTTCAACGATGCGATGGCGGCCAAGGCGCGCGAATTGACGGCCAATGCCAAAACTGAATTCGAGCGCATTCAGGCCATCGGGCGCTATGCCCAAGCGGTCAATTACATCGCCGTCTCGATTGATGTCGGACGCGGTGGCGGCCATCGTCCGCACGCCGCCACCGATGTCTTCAGCAAAAACTATGGCGATTGCAAAGACAAAGCCAACCTGATGCGCGCGCTGCTCAAACCGCTCGGCATCGAGGCCTGGCCCGTGATCATTTATTCCGGCGACCCCACGTTTGTGCGCCCCGAATGGCCTACGCCGGGGCAGTTCAATCATTGCATCATCGCCGTCAAGGTGAGTGATGCGACCAACGCGCCGACCGTCATCAAATACCCCGCGCTGGGGCGCTTGCTGATTTTCGATCCGACCGATGAGCAAACCCCGGTGGGCGATTTGCCCGATCACGAACAGGGAAGTTGGGCGCTGATTGGCGCGGGCGAACTCGGCGATCTGGTCAAAATGCCGGTCACCGCACCCGAGGCCAACAAACTCGAACGCACGGTCGAAGCCGCGCTCGACGCCAGCGGCAACCTGACGGCCACCATCAAAGAGTCGTCATCGGGCCAAGCCGCCGTGGGTGAGCGCCGCCAATTCAAACATTATGCCCAGCCCGATTATCTGAAAATGACGGAACGTTGGATCACGCGCGGCGCGCCCGGCGCGGTGCTGAGCAAAGTCGCGCCCAATGATGACGCGCAGGCGGGCAAATTCGCGCTCGAAGTAGAATTCAAAGCCCCCGCCTATGCCAAAACCATGCGTGACAAGTTGATGGTCTTCAAACCCGCGCTTGTCTCGCGCCGCTCATCGCTCTTCCTGACCAAAGACAAACGCGCCTATCCGGTCGTGCTCGAATCGCAAGCCTACAGCGAAACCACGCGCATCCAATTGCCCGCCGGGTTTGAGGTGGACGAAATGCCCGAGGCCGTCGAACTCAATCATCCCTTTGGCAACTACGCCATGACCTGCGAAGCGAAAGCCGGCCAATTGCTGTTCAAGCGCACCTTGATTCTGCGCGCGGGCACGATCCCGGTGGAGCAATACCCCGCCGTCCGCAGCTTTTTCGCCCGTGTGCTGGCGGCGGAACAAGCGCCGGTCGTGCTGGCGAAAAAGTGAGCAGCGAGGCCAGCGTAGCGCAACCCGCCGAGGTTGCGCGGCTTCAGCAGCTACGACATTCATTTCAACCATGACCTCCACTGGCTCTGCTGTTGAAGCCGCGCAACCTCGGCGGGTTGCGCTACTGTCAATGAATCCGCCCGCTTCAGCCTTTACGTAAGCTCTCACGTTGAGATTCCATTCTTTTCACTCGGAGGGCGCTAATGATCACTTCCAATCATTCACCATCTGCCAGCCGCAAACGCGCGCGCTGGCTCGTGCTGGCCGTGCTGCTCGCGGCGTTGGGCTGGGCCGCTTACAACTTATACGCCCCGCGCCAGACCAAGCTGCGCGAGTTCGATGCGAACGAGGTTGCGCGCATCGAGACCGCGATGTGGCGCTCGTATTACGACAAGGAGCGGCTGGCGCTGTTTACGCAACTGGCCGAACTGATGCGCTCGCAATACCGCATGACCCTGTTGCGCTCGAACGAAGCGGCCTATCAAGCGGCCAAGGCGGCCTTTGTGTTCAAAGAAGGGAAGCAGCGCACCGATTACGAAAAAGCGCTACCGAGCATCCGCAATTTTTACCGCGACATCCGCGCGCAAAGCGATACGCCCTTTGATGTCGAACGCGCCGCCAAATTGGAATTGGAATGGTGGATCATCCATCGCCAGCGCGCCCAGCACAAAGACGGCGACTTGGCGCGCTCATTGGCCGAATTGCAGGCCGAACTGTTTCAGTTACCCGTCGAACGTTTCACCGAACACGCTCGCCTGCGCGCCGAAGCCATGACCATCCGCGATGACAAGGCCGAAGCGGGTAGTGTGACGGAAGCCGACTGGCAGCACATTGATGAATTGCTGCACCGTTCGTGGCAATCGCTGTGGAAAGCCGTGCAGCCAGGCTGAGCCGTATTCTTATTGGGGAAAAGAAAGTTTCTCGCCAGGTTGCCAATATCCCTCAATGCCAGCCGTCTTAACACGGCGACACTCAGTGGAAACCCCGCGGCTGAGTGGCCGTTGGTGTAGGTGGCGCGCGCGGCACACAGACCGTTCGCGGGCCAGGGCTAGATTGCCGATTCGACGCAAATTGGCGGCTGTATTGTTCAGGCGTTCCCAGGTGCTGCCAGCAGTGTTGCAATTTCTCCCGCAAGCACGCGAGTGCTTTTCCTACCGTCCAGCTTCTGCCGAAATGAAAGCCGATCATCGTTCATTGGGCAGGACTCCTATGCCACAGACGCAGCGCGGCTGCGTAAGCGCAACTTGAGCGTTGTTCTTTCACTTCACACCAACAAATCCGGATCTGCTGCTAACCCAAAACTAATTGCATTGCTGCTGCACGCCGCAGGTAAGGCGCCCTTGGCAGGCACGGCATTGTTCGTAAAAAAAACGGCCTACCTTCAGGAGACCTTATGAACATGACGCATCCGGCGGCCCGCTACACGCGTGGCCTCAAAAAGCTGTTGCTGCTAACTTTTTGTGTAGTCGTTGCCGTGGTTTTCAACCCGCCCTTAACGCGCCAGGCCGCCACAGCACAATTGCCGACCTTGCTGTTTGTCACGCAACCGCCCTTTGGCTTGGACGCGACTTCGGTCAATGCCGTCAACGGCAATCATCGCGCCGACACGGGCCACACGCCACGCGGCGGCGATCTGTATCTGCGGTTTGGCGACGGCTCGCTGCGCAATCTGACTGCCGAAGCGGGTTATGGATTGAGCGCCGGACAGGAAATCGCCGTGCGCGAACCGAGCGTGCATTGGTCGGGGGCGAAGGCGCTATTCTCGATGGTGGTGGGCGGCACGACGCCGGGCAACACCGCGCCGGTCTTTTGGCAAATTTACGAAGTCACCAATCTGCTGCCGGGCCAGACGGCGCAAATCACCAAGCTGCCGCAACCCGCGAACAGCAACAATGTCTCGCCGATTTATGGCACCGATGACCGCCTCATTTTCACGTCGGATCGCCCGCGCAATGGCAACTTCGCCAACTATCCCGCGCTCGATGAATATCAGGCCGAACAGACCAACACCGGTTTGTGGTCAATGGCCCCGGATGGCAGCGATTTGAAATTGCTCGATCATTCACCGTCGGGTGATTTCAGTCCGCTGATCGCGTCGGATGGCCGCCTGATTTTTACGCGCTGGGATCATCTGCAACGCGACACGCAAAGCTCCAACGCTACACTCATCTCAAAAAACAATCCCTTCGATTATGTTTCAGAAGCCAGCACCCAACAGCTTCCGTTTGCCGACAGCTTTCCTGAACCGCTTACGCAACCCGCAGGCGCGTATCTGAAAGGACATCACTTCAGCCACTTCTTTCCGTGGCAGATCAATGAGGACGGCACGAATCTGGAAACGCTCAATCACATCGGACGCCACGAACTCTTTCAAAGCTTCCCCGCGGCGCATCAAGGCCTGCCCGATTTCACCACTGCTGCCGGACGCCGCACCGCGATCATCTTGACGCAGTTGAAAGAAGACCCGAACAATCCGGGCTATTTTTACTGCACACAACCGCCCGATTTCGGCGGCCATAATTCGGGGCAACTCATCGCGCTGAAGGGCGACGAAGCGACAAATGCCGACAATATGCAGGTGGATTACATCACCGATCCGCTCTCGCTGGCGTTTTATTTGCCAGGTATTCAGACGCCACCCGCCAATCATCCCGGCCATTTCCGCAATGCGACGCCGCTCTCTGACGGCACGCTCATCGCGGTGCATTCCGATTCGCCGTACCGCGACAAGACCAACGGCGGGCCGCTCACTTCGCTTTACAACTTCCGCCTGGTGCAGATGCTGCCGGGCAATCCGTATTTCACCAAAGGCGCGCGCCTGCTCGCCAACGGCATCACGAAATCAATTTCGTATTGGGACAATTCGGTCGGTACAAGCGGGCAACAAGTGAGCTATAGCGGCCAACTCTGGGAACTCGATCCGGTCGAAGTGCGCCCGCGCGCCGTGCCGGTCAAACACAGCACCGCGCTGCCCGCCATCGAACAACAGATTTTGAGCGATGAACTCGGTGGACAGGCGGGCATTGATGCTTTTCAAAGCTACCTGCAAGCGCACAACCTCGCGCTCGTGGTCAGCCGCGATGTGACGCGCCGCGCCGACAAACAGCAGGATTACAACCTGAAGATCGCGAACAGCGCGACGCAATCGGTCGAACCCGGCGCGGTGCCGCTCGATCTGGCGTTCATGCAATTTCTGCAAGCCGATCTGCTGCGCGGCTACAACGCCTTCAATGTCGGAGGCCGCCGCCCGATGCCGGTGATGATGCATGACGGCTTGTTGCCGGTGGCAGCGGGTGCTCCGCCGAGCAGCGTGCAATTGGCGGGCGATGGCAGCATGGCCGCGCTCCTGCCGGCGCGCCGCGCAGTGACGTGGCAAATGCTGGGGCCGGACGGTTCGTCCGTTGTGAAAGAACGTTACTGGGTGACGTTTGCGCCGGGCGAAATGCGTTCGTGCGCCAATTGCCACGGCATCAACCAAGCGGATGTCTTCGGTCAGCCGAAGCCGACCAATCCGCCGCAGGCTTTGCACGTGCTCGCGGCCTGGTACCGTGACAACATCAAAAACGCCGTGACCGCGCTCACCCCTGCGAATGCGAGCTTCGCCGCGAATGGCGGCGCGGGCACGGTCAACATCACGCCCGCCAACGTGGCGAATTGGCCTGCCGTGAGCAATACGAGTTGGCTGAACATCACCTCGGTCAACAGTTCGTCGGTGAGTTACACGGTGGCGAGCAATCCAACGAATGCCACGCGCATTGGCACGCTGAGCATCGCCTATCAAACCTTCACCGTCACGCAAGCGGGCATTGCGCCGCCGCCAACGCCGACACCAACCCCGTTGCCAACGCCAACGCCATTACCGTCGCCGTCGCCTTCACCGTCGCCACAAACATGCACCTTCACATTGTTGGGAGGCTTGTCCATTGTCGGCGCGAATGGCGGGGCGCTCAACGTTTCGGTTACAGCTAGCGGCGCGTGCGCGCGCACAGCCGTGAGCAACGTGCCGTGGCTGGTCGTCATCAGCGGCGCCAGCGGTGTGGGCAGCGGTACAGTCACGGTGCAAGCGGCGACCAATCCGACTTACAGCAATCGCACAGGCACCGTCACTATCGCGGGGCAAGTGCTGACCGTCATACAGTCGGGATTGAGCGGCGGCGCGTGTGATTACACCTTGACGAGCACCAGCCGCACCATTGCGGCAGCAGGCGGTACAAAAGGCCTGTCCGTCGTGACGGCGGCGGGTTGCCCGTGGACAAGCGTGAGCAACGTGCCGTGGATTACGGTCAATACGCCCAACTTGGTCGGCTTCAACACGGTGCAATTCACTATTGCCGTCAACAGCGGCGGCACGCGTATTGGCACGCTGACCGTGGCCGGTCAAACTTATACGGTGACCCAGACGGGCACACCGTAAACAGACGAAGGGGAGACAGTGCGTCCCGTCTCCCCGCTTGAATGTTCAGGACATACTGGCCGGGCGAAGCCTTTGGAGTGCGTGCGGCACAGGCCGCCGCTTTGGTATCCCCTTTGTCATTTGCTCATCAAGGGACTACCAAAGCGGCGGCCTGTGCCGCACGCACTCCAAATCAGAATTGAGGCGCGATGTAACGCACGCTGGCGAGTTCGGCCAGCGCCGCCAGCTTCTCCACCGGCAATCTGCCGATGAGAAATTTTGAGTTGGCTGGGTTGAGCACGATTTCAACGCCGAGCTTTTGCAATTCGGCCAGCACCGCCGCCGATTTCTCGGTCAGGTGGATTTGCAGTTCAGCTTTGCCCGCGTGCACGAATTTGAGTTCGGCGGTGGCGGCTTGTATGGAACTGGTTTGCAACCGTACCAGCAAGGCTGCGATGGCCGGGTGCAGTTTGGCGTTGTGCCGCGGGTCTTTTGTCATAGGATGCGGCGGTTCAGGCGACGGTGATGTTGCCACCGTAGCGTTAGTGGCTGGCCGATTGGGCAGATAGACATTCCCAATATTTCGTTCGTGAAGCCCCATTATTGCCTGTTTTTCGTCCTTAGCAGTGTCCAGATCGAAGAATGAACCGGCAAAGCCTGAAATGCCGCCGTTGACGCTGATAGTTTGGCGTCCTTTTTCTTTCAACTGAGCATCAATATCCACTACTTCACCGGACAAGCCTTTGCGGCTCACACCCTCCGGCAATTCCACCGGCACATCCACCCGGCGCGGCACGCCGCCTTCCGTCACCATCGTCTCTTCGACCGCGACAAACGAAGTGAATTGCGTCAGCAGCCGGAAATCCAGGCCGAGTTGCGTGATGGCCTCGCGCACTTCGGGTTTGGCGTTGCCGTTTTGCAAGCCCTGAAAATCTTCGCTCATCAGCCGGTCAATGCGCGTGCATGCCCAAAGCGTCGCTAGCACGTCGTGTTCCGGCTGTTGGTCGGGCAGTTCGATTTGCAGTTCGCGCACGAATGGCTGACCCGCTAGCTTGCCACGCAAGCGCACGGTACCGCGCGCGCCTTGGGTGTAGCGGCCCGTCAAAATCAACGGCTTTGCGCTGAACAAATCGGGAATGCGTTGCGGATAAACATCCGTCACCGGCAAGCCGCCCCAATCGAGTTCGATGTCGGTCAGCAGCGGGTTGCGCACCCTTTCGTGAAAGCGTTTGGCCGCCGCCGAACCATCGTCTTGCAAGCTGACGTATTCGACCTCGCCGCGCCCGTGTTCAGCCATTTTGTCGAGCAGGAAGCGATTCACCGACGAGCCGATGCCGAAGGAAAAGACGCGCGCGTTCGGATGCTTTTGCACTTCGCCGATGATCTCGAAATCGTTGCCGACATAACCGTCGGTGATGAAACACACGATGCGCAGGTGGTCTTGCTTGTCGCTGGGGTCAAGCGCCGCGCGAATGGCTTTCATCATCTCGGTGCCGCCGCTGCCTTCGCGCGTTTCCAAAAAGGCCTGGGCTTTGGCGAGATTCGCGCGCGTGGCGGCGACGGGTTCGGGAAACAGGATGTGCGTGTCGCCGGAAAACGTGATTAGGTTGAAGGTGTCTTGCGGATAGAGCGCGTCGAGGGCCAGCCGCATCGTCTCTTTGGCTTTCTCAAGCGGGAAGCCGCTCATCGAACCCGAGGTGTCGAGCACGAAGACCAATTCTTTCGGCGTGACATCCTTGGCCGTCACGCGCTCCGGCGGTTGCAACAGCAGTGAGAAGAAACCACCCGCGTTGCGTCGATGCGCCAGCAGCGCGTCATTGATCTTTTGGCCCGCGACATCGAATTTGAGAATGAAATCTTTGTTGGGAATCGTTTGCTGATTGCGCAAGCGCACGTTGGCGTGGTTGGGGGCCGGGCGCTCGATGTCCACTTCGTGCAAGGTGGATTTCAAACTGTCGAGTGGCACGCCCGTGTCCACGTTGACCGAAATTGAAATGTCGTGCCCGGCGCGCGTGCCTTCAGGCGTAACGGGCGGCGTGATGCGCGAGGCGTCAGGAACTTCGGAAGTATCAGGCGCGGCTTGCGGATTCGGTTGCGCCAGGGGCTGACCCGGAATGTAGCGCGGGCCGACGACCATCGGGAAGACGAATTCATACGTGCCTTCTGCGTATTTCAAAAACTCCACGTAACTGATCGTCACCTTGACCGTTGCGCCAGGCAAGATGTTGGCGACGGCCTGGGTGAAGATGTTCGGACGTTCTTGATCGAGCAGGCTGGCGATCTGGCCGGCGTTGCGCGCGGCTTCGTAAACGGCGCGCGCTTCTTCGCGGCGTTTGATCTGGCCTTTGATGGTGCGTTCGCCGATGCGCATGGTCATATCGTCTACGGCGGCGTTTTGCGGCAGAGGGAAGACGTAAACGGCTTCGATCTTGTCGCTGTAGGGATTGTGGAATTCCTGGGTGACGGTGACGCGCGCCAGCGAACCGGTGACGCTGGCTTGCACGTCGGTGTGTTTGAGCGGACACGCGCCGCGCGCCTGGCCCGTGCTGTCGAGCGCTTGCAACGCGCCTTGCGTAACTTTGCCGGGGGCGGCGGCGGTCGTGCCGGGATCGTTAAAGGGCAGCAGTTCGGGCAGGCATAAATAGCCGCACAGAAACAGCGCCAAAGTGCAGAGCAGGGAAGTCGCAATACGTCGTTTCATGGTTTACTCCTTCTTTGAACACACTCGTGCCAAGCAGTGCACGAGGACACTTCCAACAAAAGAGGGCATCGTTGTGATTGATGATGTCGGCTGACCGACTGATCTGACCGACTGATTTGAATAGACACGCAATCGGGGGGGTTGGTTCCAAACTCTCCGCGCAAAAGAACGCGGGCGGTGCGGCTGGCTTGCAGGAAAATACGGTACCGCGCGCGTCAGCAAGTGGAGCCTTGCCATTGTGTTCATTGGTTGCAAGTGCCAGGCAGCCGCTTGCTAACGCGCGCGGTACCGCATTGGTGGCGCAGATTTTTGATCGGCTGGGTTGGGATGCTATGATGCGCGCCTGCTTCATCATCAATTCAACTTACAAGTGAGGACTTTTCAAAATGGCAGAACCGACGATGACCTTTGCCATCATCAAACCCGACGCGGTGCGCGCGGGCAACGCAGGCAATATCATTCAACGCATCAACGACAATGGCTTCAAGATTCGCGCCATGAAGCTGATCCACATGTCCAAACCCGTCGCCGAAGGCTTTTATGACGTACATCGCGCGCGGCCTTTCTTCGGCGAACTGGTCGAATTCATGACCAGCGGGCCGAGCGTCGTGCTGGCGCTGGAAAAAGAAAACGCCCAGCCCGCCTGGCGCGATCTAATGGGGCCGACCGACGCGACCAAAGCGCCGAAGGGCACCATTCGCGGCGATTTCGGCACGAGCATGGGCGAGAATGCTACGCACGGCTCCGACTCGCCGGAGAATGCCAAGATCGAGTTGAGCTACTTTTTCAACGCGACGGAGTTTTGTTAAAGGCTGAAGGCTGAGTACACCGGAAACTAAGTTTCTTGGCATTTTAAGCTCACCTTGTAGTAACGAATTTATTCGTTACGCGCTGGGACGTAACGAATAAATTCGTTACTACAAGGTGAGGCCGCAATTCTAAAAGAACTTAGTTAGCCGTGTACTGAGGGATGAAGGCTGAAAAGTTTCATCCCTCACCCCTCATCCCACAATCATGGCGATTCTGACAGCGCGCGCAGTCACGCGCGAATATAAAATGGGCGGCGAGACCGTGCACGCACTGGCGGGCGTTGACGTCAACATTGCGCGCGGCGAATTCGCGGCCATCCTCGGCACCAGCGGCAGCGGCAAATCAACCTTGTTGAATCTGTTCGGCGGCCTGGATCGCCCGTCCAGCGGCGAGATTCTCTTTGACGGGCAAAGCCTCGCGCCGCTCTCGGCGTGGGAGATGTCGCGTTATCGTTTGCGCCGCGTCGGCATGATCTTTCAGAGCTTCAATTTGATCCCGACCATGACTGCCGCGCAAAACGTGGCGTTGGCGCTGGCCTTCGGCGGCATGAAACCGCGTGAACGCGAAGCGCGCGCCGCCGAATTGCTTGACCGCGTAGGTCTAGCCCCGCGCGCCAATCATCGCCCCAGCGAGCTTTCGGGCGGCGAACAGCAGCGCGTCGCCATCGCCCGCGCGCTCGCCAACGAACCGCAAGTGCTGCTGGCTGACGAACCGACCGGCAATCTGGACAGCACGCGCGCGGCGGAGTTGATGACCTTGCTCGACGAAATGCGCACGCGTGACGGCAAGACCATTGTGCTGATCACGCACGATCACGAATTGGCGAGCCGCTTCGCCACGCACCTCGTCCGGCTCAAGGACGGTTGCGTTGTGGAAGCCTGATATTTCGCCGCCCGGACGCCTTGCCGCCATTTGCGCGCCCAGCCCCCTCGACTATACTGCCCCCGCTCCGTTAAGGGAGTTGCCACAGCATCACATTCAACACTACGAAAAATAAGGGGTACGGCCATGACTTATCGCACACACCTTGATCACAAGATTTGGTTGACGCTGAGCCTGACGCTCGGCTTACTGGCCTGCTGTTTTGCAAGCTGGCGTGCGGGTGCGCGCGAACCGCGTCCGCTTTTGTCAGAACACAATCCACAACAACGTGCACTGGCTGGCAAGGCGCAGGCGCTTGCGGGCGTGCTCAATGCCGATGGCACGGTGAAGCCGGGTCTGGCGGGGAGTTTTGATGCGAGTGGGTATCGGATGGAGTATACGGCGACGGGGGCCCACGCTTTGTCCAGGCAGCGGCTTGCATGGGACACACAGTTCTGGTTGAACAACGGGGTGAATGGCTCCGTCAGAGCCTCACCCACAGCGGTTCCGACCTGAAGTCGTTGCCGCCGTCGTTGTAGTGGTTGAATCGGTGGTTTGAACGCGCGTTGTTGCTGGAAGCCGTGTGGTTGTGGCTCACGGATTTGCCGTTCGTGTTATCGTCAATCTGTATCGCGCGGCGGAGGGCAAATAGTTAAATCACAACCTAGTACTCCATCAAGCTGTAAGTGATGGATGCTGAGAGCGCATCCGGGATGTAGGGCGGGATTAAATCCCGCCCTACATCCCTCATTTTCAGCTTGATGGAGTACTAGTGGATTTTATCGTTTAGAGTATTGACAGGTGCGGGCAAGGAGTTTATAAGCTGCTTTCAGCTTCGATAGTTATAGGCTAACTCATTCAATATCGAAGCTACTCTCTGAAAAATAGAAAGCCTATTAAACGCAGTCAGCTAAATTCGTTTTTTTGCTTTTATTTTACTTCTTAGCAATTTTCACTGTTCTTTCTGGTTGGATCAAACAGTTCTTGCCCCGCATAAAACATCTAACGTTTTACAGAAGCTTCTGATGGCAGAAGCTTCTGTAAAACGTGTGCAGCAGAGCTTTGTTGTTTTTATATAAAGGAGGATCAAGTCATGAATTGGTATACGTTTCGCAACGTACTGCTTGTATTGATTGTCTGTTTGAGCAGTCTAGGGTCAGTCTCATTGAGAAAGCAGTCAACCACGCTACCGAAAGTCTTGGCTTCAAAACCTGCCCAAAAAAGTAGTGCCCCGGTAATAACAATGGCCTCTGGCTTTCAGGTAGTCGAGTTTAAGCAGGTTGACCGAAAAGTCAGCATGGTCTTGCTCAATAGCTACACAAAAAACATTACGGCCTATATTTTGACAGCCACAAGCCCTGATATTGCCAGCGCCATACTTACTCACAGTATGGACTTGATTGACATGAGCCCAGAAGACGGAGGGGTAATACACACCGGTGCCAAGACAGTTTTTGAAGGAGAAATCTATGGCCCAGCCGAGCAATGCAATCTGACAATACGCGCTGTAGTTTTTGAAGACTTTACTGCTGACGGTGAAGAGCGGTATGTAAAAGAAATACTCGACAACCGCCAGGGAAGGCAAGCATTGATTAACACGGTGTTACCTAAGATTCGATTACTTGCGCACATTACCGAACAGCCCGTTTCTCTAGCTCATAGCAGCTTCTCAAGTCAACTGACTGAAGCAAAAGAATTCGTAGCTTCTATAGCTAATAATCAAAGGCCGAAAGGATTCTCTGATATGATGACTGGGGGGTATTGGAAGGAAGCAGATGCGATTCGCCTTCGCCTTGAAGAAGTTGATAAGGATGTTCAGTCAGGAGACACTAATAGAATTAAGTTTAGGACGTTGCGACTTGAAAGCCTTCTTGAAAAGCTGCGAGATAGACTTTATCCCTAAATGAACGTCTTGCATAATTTTATGTTAGGAGAATGGCTATGAAAAAGAGCTTGATCTACACTTTTTACTGTTCATGTTTGTTTTGTTTGCGACCTTGCTGGGCATTTTTAATGAGGTAACAGCCGCCACTGGTCTCTGTAGCGTAGAGTATCTTCACCCGTTACCGTCGCCTGTGCTTAATGTGACAGGTACGCCAAGCATTTTTAAGTTAAATGGTATTTTACGTCACTCCTTTCAACAGCTTCAGAAATCACAGGGGTTGACGGTTTATTGGCAATATGGAGGCACAAGAAACTATAATTTTAGTGCATCTGGGGAGGCGACGCGCGTTTTACAATATGGTGTTTGTACTGATCAAACTACGCCGAGCTTCCTGTGGGAATGTTGGCCAGATTTTATGGGGCCATACGACTTTTCATCTTGTCAGGATCATACGCAACGACTTACAGTTGTTGTAAATGATAGGGGGTTTGACCGATATTCATTGGCTCCTAATCAATTCGCGTTATGCTCTAGCTCTAACGAGACAGCACAGGGAATAGTTAAGTTTGCTGATCCCATCGAATTTTGTGGGTCAGCATCTATGGCCGCCGAGCGAAGCGGCAATCAGCAAGTTGTGTAACCAATTCTGGTGATAAACAAAACCGTTCAAATCCGCAAAGGGCGAGTGACGCGTCGGGTCACGGCGGC
>JACPYM010000083.1 GCA_016196035.1 Acidobacteriota bacterium
AGCAGCCAGAGGCTTGGCTGCCGCCCTTTCAGGGCTTCGCACCACCATTTGCATGGCTCCCCAGGGCTTCACCCTGGGCTGTTGGCTGATCGTCCCTTTGGGACTTTTCGGAAATTCTTTTTCTTAAAAGCTATATTCATTCATGCTTAATGAATCAGCGCCAGCAAATTCGCAAAGCGTTCCTCGCCCCGCACCACATCCAGCATCGGCTCCACTTTCACGAATGCTAAAAATCCAGAACGTTCTTCATATGCCTCTTCCAGCCACGTCAGCGCCTCGTGCCGATTGCCCAACCCTAGATAGATCATGGCCGAAAAATACGCCGACACATATTGCCGTTTCCGCAACCGTTCCAATTGCGCCAGCATCTGGCGCGCTTCGCGATGCTGCCCGGCGCGGCCCAGCGCGTGGCCCAAATACGCCAGAAAGTTCGGACTGCCACCGGCCAGATTGACCGCCTTGCGCATGGAAGCGACCGCCTCATCAAATTGGCCCAACTGCAAATGGCACAATCCGGCGTGCGCATAGGCAAAGCCGAAGTTCGGATCGAGTTCCAGCACCTTGCGCCCCTGCGCCAGCCCGTGGTCAAAGCGGCGCGCGAAATAATAGGCCCAGCCCACGCTCAACGTGGAAAACAACGACAAGGGATCAAGTTGCTGCGCCAATTTGCATTCGTGCAAGGCGGCTTCGTGCTGCCCGGTGGCTTTCAGATAAAAGCCATAGCCGTCGTGCGCGTTGGGATAGTTCGGGCTGAGTTCGATGGCGCGTTTGTATTGCTGCTCCGCCGCCGCAAAATCCCAGTCGTAGAGCAAATGAAAGAAACCCAGCGAGCAATGCGCTTCGCCCAGTGCCTCGTCCAATTCGAGCGCTTTCAACGCCGCCGCTTTGGCTTTCGGATAGGCTTCGCGCGGCGGCAGGTTCCCGGTCGAAGAGGCCAGGAACCCATACGAATCGGCCATCCCGGCATAAGCCAGCGCGTAGTTGGGATCGAGATCAATCGCTTGCTGGAAGTGTTCGATGCCTTTGCGAATCCATTCCGGCGTGCGTTTGCTGTTGTAATAGCGGCCTTTCAAATACAGGTGATAAGCCTCGGTGTTGTCGGTGTAGCGTTTGACCAGCCGCTTCTTTTCCTCGCGGGTTAATTGCAAGCGCAGTTGCGCGCTGATCTCCTGCGAGATTTCGTCTTGCAAGGCAAAGATGTCGGTCATTTGACGGCGGTACTGTTCGCCCCAGAGTTGCGCGTTGTTGGCGACGTCAATCAATTCGGTTTTGACGATCAACGCGTTGGCCACCAGTTGCACGCGGCCCGTCAGCACGGCGCGCACTTTCAATTCCCGCCCGGCCAGTTGCGGATCAACGACGCGGCCTTTGTAACGTTGCACGGTGCTGGCGGGCACGACGCGCAACTTGGGCAATTGCGCCAGGCTGTTGATGATGCTTTCGGTGATGCCGTCGCTGAGATATTCCATCTGCGAATCTTTGCTGACATTGATCAACGGCAGGATGGCGAGTGAATCAATGATTTTGGGCGTTTTGCTTTTGCGCGGACGGCGCGTGGTGGCGGACTTCGCTGCCGCGCTGTTGAATTCGACAGTAACGGCTTCGCTCAGGCTACTGCTGCCCGTCGTGCGGGCGGCAATGTCAGACGAACTCAGATTCGCCAGCGCCGCTTCGACATCCAGCCGCGTTTTGATCTGGCGCAAATCGGTGCCCAGACTCTTGATCGTCTGATAGCGCTCTTCGCAGTTCTTGCGCAAAGCCTTGGCGACACTCCATCCCAGTTCCGCCGGCAGATTGGTCACCACGTTCGCCAACGGCTCCGGCTCTTCGCGCAAGATGGCGGCGATCACATCACTGGCCGTCGCGCCGTCAAACGGCAAGCGGCGCGCGATCATTTCATACAGCAGCACGCCCAAACTGAAAATATCGCTGCGCGCATCCACGCGCTGGCCGCGCGCCTGTTCGGGTGACATGTAACGCACCGTGCCCATCACCATGCCGGGGTCGGTATGCGCCTTGAGCTTGGTTGCCGCTTCCGGGTCAAACTTGCCTTCGGACTTTTCCGTCAATTTGGCGAGGCCGAAATCGAGCACCTTCACATAGCCATCGGGCCGCAGCATCACGTTTTCAGGTTTGATGTCGCGGTGCGTGATGCCCGCTTCGTGCGCGGCCTGCAACGCGGCGGCGGTTTGAATGGCGATGTCCAGCGCTTCGCCCAGCGTCATCTGACCCGTCAGGTGTTGCCGCAAGGTCACACCGGCGACGTATTCAAACGCGATGAAATGCCGCCCGGCGTGCCGCCCAATGTCGTAAACCGTGATGATGTTCGGATGATTCAACGCCGAAGCCGCCCGCGCCTCTTGCTCAAAGCGCGCCACACGTTCGGGGTGTTTGGTGAATTCAACCGGCAGGATTTTTAACGCGACGCGGCGGCCCAGGCGGTTATCTTCGGCCAGATAGACTTCGCCCATCCCGCCCGCGCCGAGCGGCGAGACGATGCGGTAATGCGCGAGCTGTGTTTCGGGAGCCAGTGATTCAGCCATCTTGGATGTGTTTGAATGCTGGGCATAGTTTCAACCACAAAGGGGCCAAGCGACAAAGGAAGCCGGGCGTAATCGAATTTTCTTTGCGCGCGTTGCCACGTGTTCGCCAACCTGCCACCAGTGCCGTTTCTCAGCATTTTGGTTGGAGTTCTGGTAAGTTGTGCGGCGCTTCAATCTCGCCCCACTCGCCCGGTAACAATGCCCCCAATGCCCACGGCCCGATTTGCACGCGAATCAGCCGCAGCGTCGGATGCCCCACCGCCGCCGTCATCCGCCGCACCTGACGATTGCGGCCCTCGGCAATCGTCAGCCGCAACCAGACAGCAGGCACGTTTTTGCGCACGCGAATCGGCGGCGTGCGTTCCCAGACAGCAGGCGCTTCGGTCAATTCGACTTGCGCCGGGCGCGTCAGGCCATCTTTCAACTCCACGCCGCACCGCAACTGGCGCAACGCGGCTGCGTCGGGCACGCGCTCGACTTGGACGAGGTAGGTCTTGGGTAATTTGAAACGCGGGTCGGCGATGCGCTGTTGCAATGCGCCGTCATCGGTCAGTAACAACAACCCTTCGCTGTCGTAATCAAGGCGGCCCGCCGGGTAGACAGCGGGCACATTGAGGTAATCGGCAAGTGTGGCGCGGCCCTCTCCGCCGCTGAATTGGCAGAGCACTTGGAAGGGTTTGTTGAAGAGGAGCAAGCGGCTCATAGCGCGCTGGCGGGATCGTCCAGCCCTTGCCGGCGATAAACATCGCGCAGATGGTGATAGGCCAGCGTGCTGTGTTCGACCGAACGCAGCGCCGCGCCCGAAAGCTCTTTCTTGACCATAGCGGGCGAACCGGCGGCCAGCGTGCGCGGCGGGATGATCGTGCCCGGCGTCACGACACTGCCCGCAGCGGTCATCGCGCCTTCACCGACAACCGCCTTATGCAAGACAATCGAACCCATGCCGACGACCGCGCCGTGCTCGATGGTGCACCCTTCCAGCAACGCGCCATGGCCGATGGTTACATCGTCTTTGATAATCGTCGGAATTTCGGGGGTCGTGTGAATGACGGAGTTGTCCTGCACGTTGCTGCCACGCCCGATTTCAATGCGGCCTTCATCGCCGCGCAACACGACGCCGTACCAGATGCTGGCGCCATCACCGATGATCACGTTGCCGATGATGGCGGCAGTCGGCGCGATGAAAACGTTTTGCCCGATCTGCGGGCGCTTGCCTGAGTACTCAAAAATCATAGTATCCATAAAGAAATCAACCACAGGTAACACGGGGATAGCTTTGGCATTCGCAAATGCTCCCCGCGTCCTCCGTGGTTCAATTTCAAAGCTCAAATTTCTGTTGATAAGTCGGCGTTTCCACCGACCAACCAAACTTCTCTTCAATTTTCTGCTTCATAGACATCATTGCGTCCACTTCGCCATGCACCAAAAACACTTTCTTCGGCGCATGTTTGAAACCTGACAGCCAGCGCAGAATCTCGTGGTAATCAGCGTGGGCGGAAAGGTTCGGCAAATTCTCGATGTGGGCGCGCACCGGCACATATTGGCCGAAAATCTTGATTTCCTTTTCGCCGTCCAGCAGGCGGCGTCCGCGCGTGCCTTCCGATTGATAGCCGACGAAGATCACGGTGTTGCGCTCATCCGGCAGGCGTTTGGTTAAGTGATGCAGGATGCGTCCGCCGGTCGCCATGCCGCTGGCCGAGATGACGATGGAAGGCTCGCGGCTGGCCGTGATGGCTTTGGAATCGTGCACGGTCTTCGACATATAAAACCGGTGCGTCGCCAGCGGGTTGCGATGCTCATCCACCAGCGCCGCCATCTCCAGATCGTGATCTTCTTTGTGATGCAGATAGAGCCGCGTCGCCTGCACAGCCATCGGGCTGTCCACATAAACGGGCAGTTGCGGGATGCGCTTTTCGTCTTCGAGCGCGCGCAGCAAATAAACCAGCAGTTGCGTGCGGCCCACGGCAAAGGCGGGCACCAGAATGTGGCCGCCGCGTTTGACGGTCTCGTTGATGATGTCGGCCAGGTGCGCTTTCACATCCAACTGGTGATGTTCGCGGTTGCCGTAAGTGGATTCGACCACGATGTAATCGGCTTCCTCGACGTTGGAAGGATCGTGGATGATCGGTTCGTTGTAACGGCCCAGGTCGCCGGTCATCACTAGGCGGCGGGTCGCGCCGTCGGTGCACTCGACTTCAAAATTGACGAAGCTGGAACCGAGGATGTGCCCGGCGGTGACGAATTCGAACCCCAGTTTTTTGGTCAATTGCACGCGCTTGTGATAATTCACCGCTTCAAACAACTGCAACGCATCATTCGCGTCCTCTTCGCTATAGAGCGGCAACGCGGGATGATGTTTCGAGGTGCCCTGCTTGTTAGCGTATGAAGCATCTTCTTCCTGTAAGCGCGCCGAATCGGGCAGCATCACGCGCGCCAGTTCGACCGTGCCGGGCGTACCGTAGACCTTGCCGTCAAAGCCGTCGTGCACCAGCCGTGGCAAATAGCCCGAATGGTCAATGTGCGCGTGCGTCAGGATGACTGAATTCAGGCTGCGCGGATTGACCGGAAACGGGTCCCAGTTGCGTTGGCGCAATTGCGCCAAGCCTTGAAACAAACCGCAGTCCACCAGCGTGCGATAGCCGTCCACTTCGAGCATGTGTTTGGAGCCGGTGACAGTTTGGGTGGCACCGAGAAATTGAATGTAAGTCATAAAGTCCTCCGTGGTTGCGGCGGCCAATATGCCGCGTTCGTGCTGATTCTTCAATCAAGCCGCAGACAGAAAAATGAAGGGCAGCAAAATGTAGGCTTACGGCCGTGTCCATTTTGCTGCCCCTCATTTTTCTGTCTGCCAATGCTGTCAGAGCGTTTTGTAATTGCGTTTACGGGAGCGGGTTGGGCCGGGACAGTACCGCGCGCGTGAGCAAGCGGAGCCTGCGGAACTCCGTCAACGGCTTAGCTTGACGCGCCGCTTGCTCACGCGCGCGGTACTGTCCCGCTGCGCGACTTTTCCCAGATACCGCTGTGAACCCGATCTAGTTCGCCAAGCCGACACGCTTCAGCACTTCGCCGAAGCGCGCATCATTTCGTAATGACGCAAAAACCGGCGCAACCTTCAATTCAACCATCCCGCCGTCTTTCTCGGCCAAGCCCTGCTTCAACGCGGCAAAGGCCTGATCGGTCTCGCCCAAACGCGCATGCAGAGCGGCGATGGCGGATGCAGCGACATAATGCCCCTTGGTTTCGGTTTGCAGATGTTCCAGTTCGCGCTGCCAGAAAGCCTGGATACCGCCCTGGGCAAAGGCCTGTTTCAAGCTGTCGAGATAGCTTTCCGGCTGGCTCGTCAACTGGCGGCCTTGAATCCATTCGTTGACCAGCGGTTGCGGCTGGCCTTTCTGTTCGTAAACCAAACCGAGGCCGGTGTGCGCGGCAGCGAATTTTTCATCCAACTTGAGCGACTTTTGAAAGTGTTCGGCGGCGTGTTCGTAATCGCTGGCGTAATACGAGAGCGTACCGATGTCGGTATTGATCGCTAGCGATTGCGGATCGAGTTTACGTGCCGTCCAGATTTCGGTCAGCGCGTCTTTGGGCTTGCCCATCAGCGCCAGGAATTCAGCGTAACGCTGATGCGCTTCGGCGCTTTTCGGATTCAATTCGAGCGCGTGTTTGAACAGGCGTTCGGCTTCTTTGAAATCCCAATCGTAACGCAGCTTGACCTTGGCGAGCGTCAATGTCGCGTCCACCGATTTCGGATCAAGCGAGAGCGTGTATTCGGCGACCTTGCGCGCCTTGTCCATCGCCTTGTCAGGCGTGATTTGATCCGCGCCGTCGGCGTGACAGGCGGCGCAACCGGCGGCGGCGGCGGCAAATTTGCTGTCGCGCGCGACGGCGGCTTCAAACAGTTCGTCGGCCTTGTGCTTGGCCTCGGGCGTGCCCTGATTGAAATAGTATTGGCCTTCCAGATAGAGCCGGTACGCCTCTTGATCTTTGGTGCCCGCTTTTGCCACGTCGGCGGCGGGCAGGTTGTTGACGGGCAATTGCAGCTTTTGCGTGATGCCGCGCGTGATGTCGTCTTGCAGCGAAATCAATTCGGTCAGCTTGCGCACATAACGTTCGCCCCACAGACGGCGGCGGTTGGCGGTGCTAACGAGTTCGGTGTTGACGATGACTTCATCGCCGCGCCGTGTGACTTCGCCGGTCAGGGCGGCGCGCACGTCGAGTTGATTGGCGAGTTCGACCGGGTCGGTGTCTTTGCCTTTGTATTTCAAAATGGAACTGCGCGCGACGACGTTCAGGTCGGGCACTTGCGAGAGCGCGTCAATGACTTGTTCGGTGATGGCGTCGCTCAGATATTCGGCCTGCGGATCGTTGATACGGAACGGCAGCACCGCGATCGAATCCACTTTGCTGGCGCGTTGTTGCCAGACGAAATACCCCGCCGCGCTGATTGCCAACAAGGCTAACACCCCGATTGCCGCCAGCAACCGGCTACGCCGCCGCGCGGGTTGCATGGCTGAAAGCAGATTGGTCGCTTGTACGGCATTTGCCGCCGAAGCCACGCCCAAGTTGGCCGCCGTGCCTTTGGTCGTCTCGAAAGAAACCGGCGCGCCCACGTTCGTTTCAAACGAATCGGCGGCGGCGGGTTGCGGCACGCCGAGTTCGCGCGTGGTGGTGTCGTCATCGCCGACTTCGACGCGGGCCTTGATGCGTTTGAGATCGGCGAGCACTTCCTGCGCGCCGGCATAACGCTTCTCGATGTCTTTGGCCAGCATGCGCGCGACGACCTGTTCCAATTCGCCCGGCACACCCGGCAACCGTTGTGACAAGCGCGTTGGCTCCTGCGTCAACAGCGAGGCGATCATGTCGCTGACCGTTGCGCCGCCGAACGGACGCTGGCTAGTGATCATTTCATACAGCACGACGCCGAAGCTGAAAATGTCGGTGCGGCCATCCAGCCGCTGCGCGCGCGCCTGTTCGGGCGACATATACGCGATGGTGCCCATCACCATGCCGGGTTGCGTCTCAAACAAAGATTTCGTCGCGGCTTCCAAATCGCCGGTTTCCATTTCGTTTTGCGTGAGCTTGGCGAGGCCGAAATCGAGCAGCTTCACGTAACCATCGGGCCGCAGCATGATGTTTTCGGGTTTGATGTCGCGGTGGATGATGCCGGCCTGATGCGCCGCTTGCAGCGCGCTCATGGTTTGCACGGCGATGTCGAGCGTCTCGCTCAGCTTCAAGCCTTTTTTCAGTTTGTCGCGCAACGTGTCGCCTTCGATAAATTCGGTGGCGATGAAATGCGCGTGTTCGTGCTGGCCGATTTCGTAAATGGTGATGATGTTCGGATGGTTGAGCGCCGAAGCGGCACGGGCCTCCAGTTCAAAGCGGCGCACGCGGTCGGCGTCCTGGGTGAACTGTTCGGGCAACAGTTTGATGGCGAGCTTGCGGCCCAGGCGAACGTCTTCGGCGAGATAGACCTCGCCCATGCCGCCCGCGCCAATGCGGTTGACGATGCGATAGTGGGAAATGGTTTGTCCGATCACGATGGTTGACCTCGGTACAGAGGGTGTCAGTAAGCGGCTCGCCTCAGTAGTAGCGAATTTATTTCTGCTGCTTCGTCACGAATAAATTCGTCACGCCAAGGGCCGCAGGTTTCTAAGAGCCATTACACCCGTCCTTACGCAAAAAAGGATCGGCGTGGATTCATCCCTCCAAACCGATCCTTTATTCCGCCAAGCCATTAGTTGACGGGCAAGTGGCGTATTGCAACCGCTATTTCTTTTTCAACATGCTGCACGCGTCAAAGGCTTGCGTCGGATTGACCGCCGTGTTGCCTTCTTCGATAAACGAAAGTTTGCCTTCTTTATCCACGACGAAGGTCGCGCGTGAGCCGTAACCGGTCGCTTCGTTGAAGACGCCGTAATCTTTGACGGTTTTGCGCGAGACGAAATCGCTCAGGATCGGGAAGGAAAGGCCTTTGGTTTCGGGCGCGAGTTCTTCTGACCAATGTTTAAGCGCGGGCACGCTGTCCACGCTGAGGCCGAAAATCTGGGTGTCGGTGTCTGCGAATTTGGCGAGATCAGCCTGATACGCCTTCATTTCGCGCGTTCAGCCACCGGTGAAGGCCAGTACGAAAACGGCCAGCACGACATTTTTCTTGCCCCGGAAATCGCTCAGTTTGTAGGTCTTGCCATCCGTGCCCGGCAAGTTGAAATCGGGTGCGACATCGCCAACTTTCAAATTGGTTTTGATCGCGGGCGGCCTGGGCGCTTGGGCGGCTGGTGCGGGTTGTTGCGCCAGCGCGCCCACACACAAGCTCAGCAACAGGGCCAGACCCAGCATTGGTTTTAGCATTTGCGGTTCTCCTTCGTTTGGTTAAAGGGTTGGTCGGTTAATCGGATTGCGGAAACGCGGCCATTAGACAGCAAGGTACGCGGCGATGCAATCGGCGGTTACAACGCTTTCCCAAAAGACGAAGCGCCGGCAACCCTCACGGCTCACCGGCGCACACTAACCAGGTTGTTTTGAATTTAGCCACGCAAGAGCGGCAATTCGTAAATCCCTGCCAGCCGGTTCAGATCGGCGCGCAACAGCCGCCATTGCTGTTCGACGCGCGGGTTGAAGCGGCCCGCCCGCATGAGCGCATTGATCTCGTCGGATTGGCGCATGACGCGCTCGACCTCGCGGCGCACTTCGCGGAAGGTGTCGCGCCGGTCGAATTCGCGGCGCAATTCATCCAACGCGGTCTCGAATTGCGCGACTTGGGTATTGATGCGCATTTCACGCCGGGTGTCATCCAAACGGCTATGATTGAGATTGTTGTCTACGGATTTGCGAAAGGCATCGCTGCGTTCTTCGACGCGCACGATGATGCGGTTGACGTCCGCCTTTGAATAAAATTTGCCGCGATAGCGGCCTTGCGCTTGGGCGGGGATAAAACTCAAGCCACAGATGACTAACAAGGTAAAAATCGTCGCTGCGAATTTCTGCATAATTCCTCCTTCAAGCAACGGCTAACGCCAATTTACGGACGGCGCCGCCAGCACAGCCTGACCGGGGGGTGCGGCAGGCTTGGTTCGCAGCATTGGAGCGCGCAGGCCAGGGCTTGGCCGAAAAATAATCAGCTAGACACCCGCGCACGATGCAGCAATGGACAAGCATCTGGCGACGGTTGACAATGCGCGGCACCAATCCATTCAACCCATTCAATGAGGAACACCATGTTCGATTACATCATCATTGGCGCAGGCGCCGCCGGTTGCGTGCTGGCAAACCGGTTGACCGCCGATCCCGCAGTCAAAGTCTTGCTGCTCGAAGCCGGTGGCCTCGACAAAAAGCAAGAGATCAAAATCCCGGCGGCCTTCAACAAGCTGTTCAAGACCGAATGCGATTGGGCCTATCAGACCGAACCGCAGGCGCAATTGCACAACCGCCGCGTCTTCTGGCCGCGCGGCAAAGTGCTGGGCGGTTCGAGTTCGATCAATGCGATGGTTTATAGCCGCGCCAACGCGCACGATCACGACCGCTGGGCCGAGATCGGCGTCAACGGCTGGAGTTATGCCGACCTCCTGCCTTACTACAAAAAGTCCGAGCACAACGAACGCCTGAACGACCAATATCACGGCCAGGGCGGCCCTTGGCATATCGCCGATCAGCGCTGCGTCAATCCGCTGACGCAAACTTTTGTCGAAGCTGCCAAAGCGGCTGGCATTCAACCCAATCCCGATTTCAACGGCGCAGTGCAAGAGGGCGCAGGCGTCTTTCAAGTCAATCAAAAAGGCGGCCAACGCCACAGTGCCGCCGCCGCCTTTCTGAAACCCGTGCTCGCGCGCCCCAACCTGACCGTGCGCACCGGCGCACACACCACGCGCATTTTGTTTGATGGCCCGCGCGCCGTGGGCGTCGAATTCGTCGTCGCGCAACGCCCAGAAACAGTGCGCGCCGAACGCGAAATCCTGCTCAGCGGCGGCACGATCAATTCGCCGCAACTGCTGCTGCTTTCCGGCCTCGGCCCGGCGGAGCATTTGCGCGCCCACGACATTCCCGTCATCGCCGACCTGCCCGGCGTCGGCCAGAACCTGCAAGACCACGCGCTGATCGGCGTCGAGTTTGAATGCAACCAGCCGCTCTCGTTGTACAAAGCCGACAACTTCAAAAACATTCTGAACTATCTGGTCTTCAAAAAAGGCCCACTGACCTCGAACGTGTGCGAGGCCGCCGCCTTCATCAAAACCAAACCGGGGCTGCCCGCGCCCGATTTGGAACTGGCCTTTGCGCCGACGTTTTATATGGACAACGGTTTCGCCAACCCCGACCTGCACGGCTTCGCCATCGGCGTGGCCTTGCAACATCCCGAAAGTCGGGGCGAAATCCGGCTGCGTTCAAATGATCCCTTTGCCGCGCCGGTGATTCAGCCCAATTACTTTACCGCAGAAGCCGACCTCGCCACCGTCGTCGAGGGCATCAAGGTCAGCCGCGAGATTTTGCATTCCAATACGTTCGGCACATTCCGTGGCAAAGAATGGTGGCCCGGCCCCGCAGCCCGTACCGACGAAGATTTCGCTGAACATATTCGCCGCACCTCCGAAACGATCTATCACCCGGTCGGCACTTGCCGGATCGGCACTGATGATCTGGCAGTGGTGGATGAAGGATTGCGGGTGCGTGGCATAGACGGTTTGCGCGTGGTGGATGCGTCGGTGATTCCGTTTCAAACGACAGGTCATACACAAGCGCCGGTCGTGGCCCTGGCCGAGAAAGCGGCAGACCTGTTGCGCGGATAGGCATTTGATGGACCTTGGCAGGCCATTGACACAGAGCCACAAAGAAAAGGCTTGGCCTATCCGAAAACATCTCAGTGTCTCTGTGTCTCTGTGGCAAAGTTTCCAGCTTTTGCGTAAGTCCTAATTTGCTTTTTTACGGGGCAGCAGAAACAATCCATCCATCAAGCAACATTCAGGAATCAACGCTTATGGCCGGAACCATGCTCACATTCGCCGACCGCAATCACCTATCAGCCGCCGCCGCATTGCTGCGCCATGAACGCATCCGCCAGGCCTGCGAGTTCATCCACACACAGCAGCGCCACCTGACCGACGAACTCATCCACATTTGCGAAATCCCCGCGCCGCCGTTTCAGGAACAAGCGCGCGGACGCTACCTTGCGCAGCGCTTCAGCGAATTGGGATTGCACAATGTGCACACCGATGCCGAAGGCAATGTCATCGGCTTTTATCCCAGTGAAAGCGAGCAGCCTTTGCTGGTCGTCTCGGCGCACCTCGACACCGTCTTCCCGGCAGGCACCGATGTCACGGTCAAACGCAGCGGTTCGCGGCTGTGCGCGCCGGGCATTGCCGACGATTGCGCGGGGCTGGCGGCGCTCATCGGTTTGATTGAAGCGCTGAAGGCCGCGCAGCTTCGTCCGCGCGGCGGCCTCGCCTTTGTCGCGACAGTGGGCGAAGAGGGTGAAGGCGATTTGCGCGGCGTGCGCTATCTGTTCAGCGCGGGCAAGCTGGCGGGGCGGGTGGCTGGCTTTATCTCTTTTGACGGCACGGCCATCGAATTCATCACGCATCAGGCGCTGGGGTCGAAACGCTTTCGCATCACCTTCGCCGGGCCGGGCGGGCACAGTTGGGGAGACTTTGGCGTCGTCAATCCGGTGCACGCGCTGGGCCGCGTCATCGCCAAGCTGGCCGATTACCGCGCGCCTACGGAACCGCGCACGACTTACAACTGCGGGCGCATCGAAGGCGGCGAATCGGTCAATGTGATTCCCGAATGGGCGCGGCTGGATGTGGATTTGCGCTCGGCGTCAGAATTGGAGTTGGGCCGCCTGGAAGATTTCCTGTTGCGCGCGGTGCAACAGGCGGCGGAAACGGAAAACAATTTGCGTGCGGCGGCGGGCAAGACGCTATCGGTAGAGGTGCAAATGATCGGCCACCGGCCTTCCGGGGAAACGCCCAAAAATGCGCCGCTGGTGCAATGCGCCATCGAGGCTTCGCAAGCCTTGGGCATCCGGCCACTACTCAATCGCGCTTCGACCGACGCCAACATCCCGATCAGCCTTGGCATTCCCGCCATCACGCTGGGCGCGGGCGGCGTGTCGGCGGATTCGCACCGGCTGACGGAATGGTATGACCCGATTGGCCGAGAGTTGGGTTACAAACGGGCGCTGTTGTTGATCTTGGGGATGACCGGGATAGCCCCCTCGTAATCGCGAATTTATTCGTTACGGACTGGCGCGAATAAATTCGCGACCACGAGGGAGACCGTCATTTCCGTTGAATCGTAATCGGCACAAAAGGCGCTGGCTGCGTCACCGCCACCGGCTCCCCGTTGCGAACCGCTTCAAGCGCGCGTAACAAAGTCGCCTCTTCCTGCACGCCAAACAATACCTGTCCGCCCAGCACAAACGCAGGGACGCCGCGCACGCCGTAAGTTTCCGCAATCAACAAATCCTCGTCCACTTCCTCGGCGTGCCGTTGCGCGCGCAAGGCCGCACCCAAATCCGCCGCATCCATGCCCAAACGCCAGGCCAGTTGTTGCAGCGTTTCAATCGCGCCAATGTCCAGGTCTTCGACAAAATGAGCACGCAGAATCGCGGCGTGGAATGCGGCAAAGCGGCCTTGTGCGCGCGCCCAGGCGGCGGCTTCATGTGCGTAACGGGTGGGCGGCAGGCGCGAGGGTTGCCGCATCTCAACGCCCAGCGCCGCTGCGCTGGGCAGCACGGTATCGCGCCAGCCCTGGTTCATGGCCTCACCGCGCGGTTCCATACGGGGCGGGCCTGCCTGGCGCAATTGATAGGCGCGCCAGACGACTTCAGCGCCAGTCTTGGCGGCAGCCTGGTTGAGGGCGACCTGCCCCAGCAAACAAAAGGGTCAGGTGTAATCGGAAAAAACCTGAATGACGATGGACATGAATGCTTAGCCTTTGGGTGCGTAATACCCGGCGCGGGCGCGCGCGCTGAAGCCGGGCTTTTTGATTTTGACTGCGAGTTTGCGGAAGCCGCCGTCGCGCGCTTCGTTGCTGGAATAGAAACCGAGAATGTATTGCGTGCGCAATTCATCGGCCAGTTTGGCAAAGGCCGCGTCCAGTTCTTTCAGCGCGTGATCGGAATTGTCGTCGGGCGCGGCGTCGTCGTTGTCGGCCAGTTTGGGGTGATAAACCTCGCCGCCCGTCTCTTTGGTCAAGGCGGCCAGCGCGCGTTCGGCGGCCAGATCGCGCAGGTTTTGCGAATTCCACAGACCGCCGGTGTAAATGGCATAGATCACGCCATCCACGCCCTGCGTCTGTTGCAAGGCGAGTTTCAGCGTCTTGGCGCTGGTCGTGTCGCCGCCGTCGGTGATGAGCACGATGATGCGGCGGCCCCGCGCGGGTTTCAGGTAATCGGCGGCCAGATAGATGCCGTCATACAGCGAGGTCGCGCCCCCGGCTTTGAGTTGTTTGGTGGCGTTGGTGAGCAGCGGCACGCGGTTGGTGAATTCCTGCTGCAAGACGACATCGGTGGCAACGGAAAAGAGCGCGGCCTGATCCTGTGGGCGAATCAGGCGCTCGAAAAATTTGGCGGCGGCTTTCTTTTCAAAGGCCAAGCGCGGCGCCACGCTCAGGCTGGTGTCAAAGAGCATCACCAGACGCAATGGCGCTTCGCTCTCGCGCGTAAAGATCGTCAGTTCCTGCGCGGCGCCGTCTTCCAGCACTTCAAAATCTTCGCGCTGCAAATCGCTGGCTTTGCCGCCCGCCGGAGCAATGATATTCGTGACGACGGTGACCAGATCGGTGTTGATGCGGATGGCTTCTTCTTTTTGCTCGGGCGCGGTTACCGGCGGTTTGGGCAGGGGTGGCAAGGGGACGGGTTTGACCGGGCGCTTCTCGTCTTGTTTGTTGCGGCCGCTCTGAGCATGCGAATGAAGCAGCGGCACGCACAACAGCACGCTCAGCAAACAACCCAACATTGCACTTGCCAACCTGTTTGGCTTCGTCATCTATGTTCTTTCGCTGAAAAATAAGCCTGAGGTTTAACCTCCAAGCTGTTCGTTGCGGCCACAGGTTAAAGGCCAATGAGGTTAAGCTTAGGGTTTTCCGCCCAAAGCCCTGAAAGGGCAGAGTTTAGTAGCCCAGGGCAACGCCCTGGGTCAACCAAACACCGTATGGTACCAAGCCCTGAAAGGGCGGAATAAACACACGCAATTTCGCCCTTTCAGGGCTTAATAATCATTGCGCGCCGGGTCCAGGGGCGTTGCCTCTGGCTATTCAATATCGCCCTTTCAGGGCTTCAGGTTTAACTTAACCTCATTGGACTGAAGTCAGAACTCCATGCCATTCGCCTTCACGCTCAAACACTCTTGGCTAGCTCTTTTACTTCGCCGATGTCGCGCAACCACGCGGTAAACGCCTGCAAGCCGCGTTCGACCTGGATACGATGGCGCTCGGCTTTGCGTTTGAGTTTTCGGCGCGCGACATCTTCCAGCGGCGGCAACAACGCAAAGGTCGTGTTGGCCGGTTGGAAATTATCAGCATCGGCGTTGGCCAGATAAAACGTCAGCGAACCCAGCGCCGATTCGCGCGGCGGCGCGGCGGGTTCCTGTCCCAACGCCAAGCGCGCGGCATTCATGCCGGCCAACATGCCAGTCGCCATCGCCTCGGTGTAACCCTCGATGCCGGAAATCTGTCCGGCAAACAGAACGCGCGGATGGGCGCGCATTTGCAAGGTTTGCCGCAACAATCTTGGCGAACAGATGTAAGTATTGCGGTGCATCTGGCCGAAGCGGATGAACTCGGCGTTTTCCAGCCCCGGAATCAGTTGCAGCACGCGCCGTTGCTCGCCCCATTTCAAATGACACTGGAACCCGACCATGTTGTAGGCCTCGGCCAGCAGATTTTCCATGCGCAACTGCACACAGGCATACGGCACTTGCCCGGTGCGCGGATCAACCAGCCCGACCGGCTTCATCGGCCCGTAACGCAGCGTCTCGATGCCGCGCCGCGCCGTCTCTTCGATAGGCAAACAGCCTTGAAAGTATTTGGCCTCTTCCTCCATGCCCTCGTGCGGCATGACTTTTTCGGCGGCGATCAACTCGTGGTAAAAGCGTTCGTACTGCTCTTTGTCGAGCGGGCAATTGACATAATCGTCGCCGCCGCGCCCGTAACGCGCGGCTTTGAAGACGATGTCGTAATTGATCGAGTCGGCCTCAACAATCGGCGAGATGGCGTCGAAGAAATACAGGTCGCGCTCACCCGTCAGCTTGCCAATCGCCGCGACCAGCGCGGGCGAAGCGAGCGGCCCGGCAGCGATGACAGTGATTTCGTCCGGGTTGATCGTGCTCACTTCCTCGCGATGGATTTCGATGTTGGGGTGCTGGTGCAGCGTTTCGGTGATGAGCGGCGAGAATTGCGCGCGGTCAACAGCCAACGCCCCGCCCGCCGGTACGGCGACTTGTCGCGCGATGCGCAAGAGCAGCGAATTGCCCGCCTCCATTTCATTTTTCAGCAGCCGCGGCGCGCTGGCGGGTTCGTCGGTTTTCAACGAATTGCTGCACACCAGTTCGGCGAAATGGCTGGTGCGATGCGCACCCGTCGCGCGTTGCGGACGCATTTCAAACAAGCGCACTTGGCAACCGCGCTCCGCCGCCTGCCAGGCGGCTTCGGAACCGGCGAGTCCGGCGCCGATGATGTTTACGAGTTTCTCGTCAGCCATAACTACTCCCGTCTACCATGAATACTTGAGGCCGCGATCATAGCAGATGCGCCGGGCAGATGTGATGGGCCAGCCCGGCACCCGCCGGGAGCGGCAGAAAAAGAGTGTTCTTTCTAATTTCCAGTTGTGCTGTCCCATTACGCCGCCTATACTGCGCGGCGGCGAGCTTGGAGATTGTTCTTGTAAGAAAAATCTCCAACGAAATTTCACGGGAATAATGAATAGGTAAAGCGGTTTTACTTGGCCTTGGCTAAATTGAGGGTTTGCAGGGTGGGAGGGTTTATTTTTTCTGGCACCCCGCCTGAAAGCGACATCGGCAAATCACAACCCCACAGTATGATTTGTCTGCAAATCGTCAATTGATGAATTTCACGAGCAAAGCAAAGCAGTACAGATTTCAGCGGCGGTCAACTTCAGTTGCGGGCGGAGTAGTTTGCTTAGCCGCAACGATTTAGTGCCAAAGCGGCGCATGCCCCGTGCCGCCAATGTTGGCCGTTTATGTAACGACTCAACCTTGCAAGTTGAGTATCCCCATTCGTCTAAATTTAGCGCCCCGGCAGAAGCACTGATGACGCTGCCTCTTTTCTTGCTGGCGACTGTCGGCTGACCTGCGGCCAAAGAAGTTTTCATTGGCTGTAGGTCAGCCTGTCTGTTCGTAAACCGTTGCCCTGCAAGGAAGTGAAAGGTAAGTACCTGCACGCTTGTGTGGGACAAACGCGTAGTACTGCCTTTGTTTGAAACCCGGTGTTCACCGCAGTTGCTGAGAGTTCAAGTTCTCAAACATCGGCCCTAGACAGCTAACGCGGTTGATCTTTAGGACACGCACCTTGAGTTCACCAAAGCGCCATCACCGGTTTCGCCCTCCCTGGTTTATCGTAGCGAGCGCGGCTCGCTCATCCCTCAATCTCGCTGGCCCGCCCAGCAAAGGAATGACTAGGAGTTATTATGAAAACAAGAAAGACTCCAAAACTCTTTCTGCCCCTCGTTGCTCTGATAGCGCTGGCCTTGGCCGCGCTATCTTTCACCCCAACGCACGATGCCGCACAACAATTTTCCGGCGCCATCTATACCAGCATGTCAGATGCCTCTGCCGTCAACCACAACATTTATGACAAGTGCGACCAGGTCTACCTAAACGGCGGCCCCCAGAATCAGAATGGGCCAGGGCTACCTGACGGTACCTATTATTTTCAGGTGACGACGCCAAACGGCGACCTGCTTTCAAACGACCCGGCGGCGTGTCGGCAGTTAATGGTAGTCGGAGGCGTGATTGCAGGCGCCTCGCCGCTTTCGGGTGCGTGTGCACACCTTAACGGGACAACTAACCCGATCACCGGCACCACGCCCGTCAGACTGTTTCCGTTCAACGCCACCACCAATCCGGGCGGCGAATACAAAGTCTGGTTGATTATGCAAACACCCGCGACGACGGTTGCGGCGGATGGGATACACTTGAATTTCAGCAACAGTGACACCAAGACTGACAACTTCAAGTGCAAGGAAAACCCTGGCGGGCCGCAACTCGCGGGGATTGGCGGCAAAAAATACTATGACACGAATACCAATGGCATGCTTGATGCAAACGAGCCTGGGATTGAAGGCATAACGATCAAAGTCACGCTCGGTGATGCCGCCCACACCATGGTGACAACGCAAACCAGCGCGACTGGAGACTGGGGTTTGGCCTTGCCTGTCGGAACGACCTATACGGCTTGCGAAATGTTGCCCGCGAGTCCCGTGTATGCCCAGACAGGACCGAAAGTGGGCGCTCAGGCGTTTGACGGTAGTAATACGTTAGCTGCTACCGCGCAATCCGTAAGTTCAGCGGTGTGCTGGGTAGGAACCGTAGCTCTCACGGACACGTTGAAACTCGACTTTTTCAACGTCAAATGCACACAAATTACCTGCCCATTGAATGTGACGGTCGAGTGCGGCGCTGACACCTCCCCTGCCGCGACGGGTTCCGCTGTGGCCGTATGCGCGACGGTCACCTCGTCCGATTCTTTTGCTCCGGCCTGCGGCGCCACAGGGATTATCACCCGCACGTGGACGGCCACGGACAGCGCTGGTAACACTGCCACCTGCACGCAAACTATCACGATCCAAGATACCACTAAGCCGACGATCACCGGGTTCCCGGCGGACACGACCGTTTCGTGCGCGAGCGCGGTGCCCCCGGCTAATGATGCCGCAGTGACGGCCACGGATTGCAGCGCCGTGACGGTTACCCATGACCCTGACGTAATCAGCAATCTGACCTGTGCCAATCGCTACACGATCATGCGGACCTATCACGTCACCGATGCCTGCGGCAACGTCACCAACCGCACGCAAACCATCACGGTCAACGACACCACAGGCCCGACCATTACGTTGGCCAATGTCAGCACGCCGATCCTGTGTCCGGCAACGCCTGTGTTCAATGCCCCGACGTTGAGCGACAACTGCGGCGGCGCAGTCTCGCTTAGTTATGCTGACGTTACGACGAATGGCTTCTGCGGCAGTTACAGAATTACGCGTACCTGGACGGCCAAGGATGCCTGCAACAATACCAGCCAGGCCAGCCAGAGCATCACGGTTGAGTGCACCAGTTGCGGCGGGCTGACAAAAGGCTTCTGGCAGAACAAGAATGGACAGGGCATCATCACGGGCGGTGCGGCGACCGCTGGAGTCGCCAATGCGGGCACGTGGTTAAGACAGTTCGCGCCCTTCCAGGACCTCAGCGCGACAGCCACTCCGGCGCAGGTTGCACTCTACGTCTACAACGTCGTCAAGGCGGCCACTTCTGCCGGCACAACCATGAACCCGATGCTCAAAGCGCAAATGCTGGCGACGGCGTTGGATGTGTACTTCAGCAATCCGGTGCTGGGCGGCAACAAGATCAACGCCCCGGCGCCGCTTGGGAACGTCCGCCTAGACCTCACCGTCGTCTGCCCGATGCTTGATGACGCTAACGGCGTCGGGACATGCAACGGCGCTTATCAAAATGTGAGCGCGGTCTTTGGCAACGCGACATGTCCCACTGTGCTACAAATGCTCGCTTATGCAGCGAGCCAATCTAACAGTGGCGGCAGCAATTGGTATGGGCAGGTGAAAGCTACGCAAGAGATGGCGAAGAACGCCTTCGACGCCATCAACAACAGCAAGGCCTTTGCTTGCGGCCCATAGGCCAACTCGCTCCTTCCCCGCGCGCTCCGTTCAAACGCGGAGCGCGCGGGGATCATGCAATCCCGCACTCTGTTCCTTGCCATTCGCTCAAGCCGTAGGTGTACGTCGTTTGTGGTCGCGCGGGTTTTCTCACCTCTTGAAAAAAGAAATTGCCTTGCCCTAGCCGCCTGACTACAATCCCGCCCGGTTCCGGTGGTCTTTGGTTTTGGCCGGTTTTGGTGATCCACGATGAAAGAATCCTTGCTCCCATTGTTAGCCTGTCCCACCTGCGGCAGCGATTTAACCCTGACGGTAACGCAACAAACGGACGCTGAAATTGAGGCGGGCGCCTTGCATTGCCCGCGCTGTCTGCACACGTTCACCATTCGCCACGGCGTGCCGCGTTTTGTCGAATTGGAAAACGATCCGGCGCAGCGCGAGACCGCCGAAAATTTCGGCGCGCAATGGCTGGTCTTCGACCACGTCGAGCAACATCATCAGCAACAGTTTTTGGATTGGATAGCGCCTGTCACGCCCGAGTTTGTGCGCGGCAAACTCGTCGTCGAAGGCGGTTGCGGCAAAGGCCGCCACACCCGCGCCATCGCCGAATGGGGCGCCCAAGCCATCGTTGGCGTAGACCTGAGCGCCGCCGTCGAGGCCGCCCAGCGCAACACACGCGATTTGCCGAATGCGCACATCATTCAAGCCGACATCTATCACCTGCCATTGAAACAGGCGTTTGATTACGCCTTTTCGGTCGGCGTGCTGCATCACCTGCCCGACCCGCGCGGCGGCTTCGCCTCATTGTGCAAACACCTGAAACCGGGCGGCGCGATTTCGGCCTGGGTTTATGGGCGCGAGAACAATGGCTGGATCGTGCATTTCATCAACCCGCTGCGCGAGCATTTCACCTCGAAGCTGCCGATGCGCGCGCTCTATTGGCTGTCGTACCTGCCGAGTTTGCTGCTGTGGTTAGTGTTGAAGCTGGTTTACCTGCCACTGAGCGGCACGCCGCTCAAACGCTTTTTATTTTACGGCGAATATCTGAGTTACATCGCGCGCTTCCCTTTTCACGAGATTCACAACATCGTGCACGACCACTTGACCGCGCCCGTCGCGTTTTATTTAAGCCGCACAGAGTTCAACGCCTGGTTCACCGAAGCCCGCGCCGAACACGTCGAATTGCACTGGCACAATCAAAACAGTTGGCGCGGCTTCGGCTTCGTCAAGCCGCACGCGGCCCACTCTGCGAAGATGGAGGCCGGTTATGGCGCTTAACGCACCCGAAGTCGAAGCCGTCGAAGCCGTCTGGGGCGAAAATGGCGTGATGCGCCCATCCAATTACGAAGTGCTTTTTGATGTCGAAGATGCGCACTGGTGGTTTGTCGGGCGACGCGCGATTGTCTTTGCGCTGATTGAGCAAGCCCTGGGTACGCCCCTGGGTACGCACCGCTTCCAGCGTGCGGCCTCGGCGTCAGACGGCATAAAGGCCAGTGTTCCAACTCCTGATTCATTCCGTCAATTGCCAAGCCCGCACGCTGGAAGCGGTGCGTACCCAGGGCAAATCCTCGACATCGGCTGCGGCACTGGCGCCACGATGGATCACCTGCAACGCTTCGGCACAGTACAAGGTATTGATCTCTTCGACTTGCCGTTGCGTTTCTCACGGCAGCGCGGCCATCAGCGCGTGCTCTGTGCCAGCGCGACTGAACTGCCCTTCGCCACAAGCTCTTTTGATTTGGTCACAGCGCTCGATGTGATTGAACATTTGGACGATGACGTCGGCGGCTTGCGCGAAATCCGCCGCGTGTTGAAACCGGGCGCGCCCGCCGTGATTTTCGTTCCGGCGTTTCAGGCGCTGTGGGGGCCGAACGATGTGCAATCGGGCCACAAGCGGCGCTATCGCTTGCCGCAGTTACAAACCGCTGTCGCCGCCGCCGGCTTGAAAATCGAAAAGATCAGTTACGCCAACCTGGCGATGTTCGCGCCCATCTGGCTGGGCCGCCGCTTGCTGACGCTGCTGGGCCAAGCGGAGCAGGCCGAAAACCGCATCAATCATCCCTTTATCAACGGCGTTATCGCCAAACTCTTCGCCAGCGAAGCCGGCTGGTTGCGCCACCATTCCCTGCCCTTTGGCGTCTCGCTGATCTGCGTGATGCGTAAAGCTGAATAGAAAACCCAATGAGCACGCTTACTGAATCCGCAATCGTCCAATCCGGCAACAGGCCGCAATCCACAGTTGCGCCGAAGCTCTCGCTCTTCCTGCCCGTCTATAACGAAGAGGAAAACCTGCCGCGTTTGAACCAAAAGATTTTTGAAGCGATGGCGCAACTCGGCCAGACCTTCGAGGTGATTTATGTGGACGACGGCAGCAGTGACCGTAGTCTGGAATTGCTCAAACAGTTTGCCGACGCTGATGACCGTGTGCGCGTCGTGGCCTTCCGCCGCAACTACGGCCAGACGGCGGCGATGGCGGCGGGCATCCACGCGGCGCGCGGCGAGGTGCTCATCCCAATGGATGCCGATCTGCAAAACGATCCGGCGGACATCGCGCGGCTGCTGCAAAAACTGGAGGAGGGTTACGACGTGGTTTCGGGCTGGCGCAAAGACCGGCAGGACGCCTTCATCACGCGCACTTTCCCGTCGCGGCTGGCGAACGCCCTGATCTCGCGCATCGGCGGCGTGCCATTGCACGATTACGGCTGCTCGCTCAAAGCCTATCGCCGCGAAGTGCTCAAAGACGTACATCTGTATGGCGAGATGCATCGCTTTATTCCGATCTATGCCGCCTGGGTGGGCGGGCGCGTGACAGAGATTCCCGTCGCCCATTACGCGCGCACGGCAGGTGTTTCAAAATACGGCCTCTCGCGCACGATCAAAGTCGTGTTTGATCTGGTCACGATCAAGTTCATGGCGAGCTATCTGACCAAGCCGATTTATTTATTCGGCGGCGCGGGACTGATTTCCTTCATCGTCTCGGCGCTGGCGGGCGGGCTGGCCTTCTTGATGAAGTTCGCCAGTTGGCCGCACCACGCCGATTTCATTCAAACGCCCTTGCCGGTCGTGGCGCTGGTGCTGTTTGCGCTGGGCATCCAGTTTTTCCTGATGGGCTTGATCGCGGAGATGGTGGTGCGGACGTACCACGAATCGCAGGACAAGCCGATTTATACCGTGAAAGCGCGCTTTAACTTTGAGGATGATTAGATCGGTTTTCACATCAGTGTATGGGAAAAGTTGCGCAGCGGGACGGTACCGCGCGCGTCAGCAAGCGGAGCCTGGGCGGTTCGGCCAACAGCGTAAACTTGACACGCCGCTTGCTCACGCGCGCGGTACCGTCCCGGTACAACGCGCTCCTGTAAACGCAATTGCAAACCGGTCTAAGCCGTAATCAGCCCCAGCAATGAACCGGAATGCAACCATGTCCGAACTCGCCAATCCACACGACAAATTTTTCAAAGAACTCTTCGGCCAGCCCGACACGGCGGCGGATTTCATCAGCAATTACCTGCCCGCCGCAATCGTCGCGCTGCTCAATCTGCCAACGCTGACGCCGGAAAAGGGCAGTTTTATTGATGATGAATTGCGCGAACACTTTTCTGATTTGCTCTATCGCGTGCAACGCCGCGCGGGCGGCGAGCTTTTCATCTATCTGTTGTTTGAACACAAGAGCGCGCCGTCCGAAGCGGTCGCGTTTCAGTTGCTGCGTTATCAAGTGCGGTTTTGGGAACAGCACCTGGCGCAGGGCGCGCAGCACTTGCCGGTGATGCTGCCCATCGTGTTTTATCACGGCGCCGCGCGCTGGACAGCCGCGCCCAATTTGCATGCGCTGGTGGAATTGGTGGGAGCGGATGAATTGCGCCGTTATGTGCCGGAGTACGAATACCTGCTGTGCGATCTGTCAGCGTATCCGGCAAATGATTTGAAGGGCCAGGCCATCCTGCGCGTCGGTTTGGAAATCCTGAAATCCATCTTTGCGCCGCAATCGTCTGCACGACTGGCAGAATTGTTCGGCTTGTTGATTCAGGCGCAAGAACAAAGCGCGATAGAATTTCTGCGCACCGTGCTGCTATATTTGTCGCACGCGGGCGCGCGCACCACCCCCCGCGAACTAAAATTGGCGCTCAACCAGGCAATAGCACAACAGAGCGATCAAGGAGAACACGTCATGCAAACGATCTTCGATGAATATATTGATCTCGGCGTACAAAAAGGCTTGCAGGCTGGCCTCCAGCAAGGTCTTGAGCAAGGTCTTGAGCAAGGTCTTGAGCAAGGTCTTGAGCAAGGCATTCATCAAGGGCTGCTTTTGCTCACCTTGCGCCAGGTTCAGCATCGCTTCGGCCTTTTGACTGAAGAAGTCCGCACGCAAATCAACGCCTTCCCCACAGAGCGCTTGGAAATGCTGGGCGAGGCTTTACTCGACTTTCGCACGCCAGATGATTTGACGGAGTGGTTGCGCCGGCATGGCGGCGAGGCCGAAGTAAAACACTAACACCAGCCAACGAAGGGATGGGCGCGGATGTGCGGTATCATCGGTTACGTCAACACAGATCAGCAGCAACCCATTAACGAAGCGGTCGCGCGCGCGATGAACAGCGCCATTTTGCATCGCGGCCCCGATGACGAAGGCTTCTATTTCAACGGCCACGTCGCGCTCGGCATGCGGCGGCTTTCGATCATTGATCTGGCGGGCGGACAGCAGCCCATCTGCAACGAAGACCGTTCGGTCTGGGTCGTTTTCAACGGCGAGATTTACAACTTCCCCGCTTTGCGCCAACAGTTGCTGCAACGCGGCCACACGCTGCGCACGCAATCCGACACCGAAGTCATCGTGCATCTTTACGAAGAGTACGGCGACGAACTCGTGCAGCACCTGAACGGCATGTTCGGTTTTGCGTTGTGGGACACGCGCAAACAACGGCTGCTAGTCGCGCGCGACCGCATGGGCGAGAAGCCGCTCTATTTCACGCAAACCGGCGAAGCCTTTGTCTTCGCGTCGGAATTGAAAGCCCTGCTGCAACATCCGGCAGTCGAGCGCAAATTGAATCTGCTGGCGTTGCGCAAATATCTGCAATACGAATTCGTCCCCTCACCGCACACGATGATCGAAGGCGTGTGGAAGCTGCCACCTGCACACCGGCTGATTTTTGAGCACGGTCATTGGCGACAGGAACGTTACTGGCAGCTCAGCTACGAACAGGAACGCCTGCGCATCAGTGAAGAAGAAGCCCTGCTCGAAGTCCGCCGCCTGTTACGCGAGGCCGTGCGCATACGCCTGGTCGCCGATGTGCCGCTGGGCGTCCTGTTATCGGGCGGCATTGATTCGAGCGCGGTCACGGCGATGGCGGCGGAATCGGCGGTGGGCCGGGTCAAAACCTTCAGCATCGCCTTTGAAGAAAAATCGTTTGACGAATCTTCCTATGCACGCATGGTCGCCGAACACCTGGGCACGGAGCACTACGAACAGCGTTTCAGCGAACACGACATGCTCGACATCGTGCCCGAAATCCCGCGCCTGTTGGACGAACCGTTGGGCGATGCCTCGTTGATTCCGACGTTTCTGGTTTCGCGCTTTACCCGCGAACACGTCACAGTGGCGCTGGGCGGCGATGGCGGCGACGAATTGTTTGCGGGCTATCCGACCTATCTGGCGCATCGCATGACGGGCTATTACAACGCGCTGCCCACCTTCGTACGCAAAGGCTTGATCGAACCGGCGGTCGCGCGGCTGCCGGTTTCGACCAACAATCTGAGCTTCGATTTCAAAGCGAAACGCTTTATTAGCGGGGCTGGACTGCCCACAGGCATGCGCCATACGGTTTGGATGGGTTCGTATGACGCCGCCTTGCAACGCCAATTGCTGCATCCCGACATTATTGCCGCCTGTCCTGATGAAGCGGTGTTTGACGAAGTCAGCGACTACGACCAACCGGCTGGCGCCAACGGGCACGACGCAATTGAACAAATGATGAAGTTGGATGCGACGCATTACCTTTCCGAATGCGTCCTCTTCAAAGTAGACCGCGCCAGCATGGCCGCCTCGCTGGAAACGCGCGCACCGCTGTTGGATCACACTTTCATCGAATTCCTGACGCAATTGCCGCTGGATTTGAAGCTGCGCCGCTTCACCGGCAAATACATTTTGAAACAAGCCATGCGCGACCGGCTGCCACGCGCCGTGATTGATCGGCCCAAGAAAGGCTTCGGCATGCCCGTCGCCAAATGGGTCAAAGGCGAATTGCGCCCGCTGGTGCGTGACACCTTTGCGCCAGAAAGACTAGAACAACGCGGGCTGTTCAACCCGACGTTTGTGCAGCGGATGCTTGACGAACACGAACGCGGCGTGGCCGACCATCGCAAATTGATTTGGACGTTGTTGATGTTTGAACTCTGGCCGTTGTTGGAAACTTAGCCTACAATCGGCCCCGCCGTTTGCCAGGAGGGGTTATGAACAAGTTTCAAAAAGCAATCAACATTGCGCTGGCGTGTTTCATTGTGCTGCTTTTGCTTCTGGGTGAATGGAAAGAAACATTCATCTACGCAGCCCTGTTGCTCAGCAGTTGGTTAGGCCCAAAGGAACTGCAATTATCCAAGCCCGCCAAAGTCATTGGCTTTGGTCTCGCGTTTATTTTGCTAGCTTTCGGTTGTGTGTTTCTCTGGCAAGATTTGCGCAAACATTAGATCGGTTTGCAATTGCGTATACGGGGGCAGATGGCGCTGGTGCGGTACCGCGCGCGTGAGCAAGCGGTGCGACCAGCTTGTGCCATTGGCTGAACCGCCAAACCTCCGCTTGCTCACGCGCGCGGTACCGCACTGCTGCGCGGTTTTCCCGCACACTGAAGTGAAAACCGATCTAGCTGCAATGTTTTTTGTTTGTCAGGATTTGAGCAAGCCTTTTAACTTTGAACCGCTAAAACAACATGACCCAACCGAATAATTCACCCTGTGCCTTCATCCCCGCCGCCAGCGCACCGCCGAAATCCACCCTCCGCGATTACATCGAGCAAGGCTTGATCACCGTGATCATGGCCCTCTTCGGCATGACCTTTGTCGCCCAGGCGGTCGAAGTGCCGACCGGCTCGATGCAAAACACCATCAACATCGGCGATCACTTTTTCGTCAACAAATTCATCTTCGGCAAACGCAGCACGTGGCTGGGGCCGCTGCAACCATCACGCGAAATCCGGCGCGGCGATGTGATCGTCTTCAAACTGCCGAGCGATCCCAAAGTCAATTACGTCAAACGCGTGATTGGCCTGCCCGGCGATACGGTACAGGTGCGCGGGATGGCCGTGTTCGTCAATGGCAAGGAATTGCCCGAACAGCGGCTGAGCGTAGAGATGACCGGCAATTACAACGCGCGGTCGGCGCTCAAAGTGCTGAATACCGGCCCGGTGCCAGCCGGAGCGCACTACCAAACCTATCACGACCAGAACGACAGCGGGGCGGCGCACGCATACATGGAAAACAACGCCAAGTACGCCGTCAAAGAACCGTTCACCGTGCCGCCCGACAGCTATTTCGTGATGGGCGACAGCCGCGACAACAGCGTGGACAGCCGTTTCTGGGGCACCGTGCCGCGCAGCAACGTCATCGCCCACGCGCTCTATGTGCACTGGTCGTACAACCGCAACGATCCTGCGAATCGCGATTACGGCTTCCCACCGCTGAACGTGCTGCTCAACACACACTGGTGGCGGTCAGGCACGGCCATCAAATAAAGCTCTGCGCGAAGACACACGCAGCGGCACGAAGAAAACCCAATTCTCTTCGTGCCGCTGCGTGTGTCTTCGCGGAAGTTTTTATTCGTACCGCAGCGCCACCAGCGGATCCACTTTGGTCGCGCGGCGGGCTGGCAGCCAGCACGCCAGCAACGCCACGGCACAAAGCAGCAGCGGCACCAGCACAAACGTCAGCGGGTCGTTCGCGCCGATGCCGAAAACCAGACTCTTCATCAACCGCGTCAAGACCGCCGCACCCAGCAAGCCAAGCGCGACGCCGCCCAACACCAGCGTCATTCCCTGCCGCAACACCAGCCGCAACACATCGGACGGTCGCGCGCCCAGCGCCATCCGCACGCCGATTTCGGGCGTGTGCTGCGTGACGAAATACGAAAGCACGCCATACAGACCGAGCGCGGCCAGCAACAGCGCCAACACAGCAAATGACACCAGCAAGGTCATGCCGGTGCGGCGCATGGCCGACTCTCCGCTCAGGACTTCGGCGAGCGTCTGAATGTTGGCGACGGGTTGTTCGGGGTCAACAGCGTGGATGGCTGTGCGCACGGCGGCGGCCAGGGTGAGCGGTTCGACGCGGGTGCGCAGCACCAGATCGCGCGGCGTGAAAAAAGCGTGCGAGCGAACCTGGCGTTGCGGAAAATACATTTCCGGTTTGACCGCCACATCCATGCCCATCTGGCGCACATCGGCGACGACACCGACAATCGTCATCCAGGGGGTCTTTGCATCAGGCCCGCCGAGCTTGAAGCGTTTGCCCAGCGGTTCTTCGCCCGGCCAGTATTTTTGCGCCATCGTTTCGTTGACGATGACGACCGGCTGGGCCTGCTCGTGATCTCCGGCATTGAAATAGCGCCCGCTCTGCAAGGGGATGCCCAGCGTTTGCAGGTAATCCTCGGTCACCTGGCGGTGGTTTGCATTCCAATTGAAAATGTTCGGCCCACCCTGTTTGCCTTCGAGGGTCAGGCCGTTCGCGCCGCCTTTCCATTCCAACGGCACCGAGGTCGTGTACCCCGCCGAAACAACGCCGGGCAAAGCGCGCACGCGGTCGAGCACCTGGCTGTAAAACTGCACGCGTTTGGCGTGTTCGCCGTATTTGTAATCGGGCAGCACCGTGCGCGCGGTCAACACGCTTTCGGGTTGCAACACTGAATACTGGCCGTGCAAATGGTAAAGCGTTTGAATCAACAACCCCGCGCCGATCAACAGAATCAGCGCCAGCGCAACTTCGCCCACGACCAAGGCGTTGCGCAAACGGCGCTGGCCGCCCCCGCCGGCAAAGCCACCGGCGCGCCCGCCGCTCTGTTTGAGCGCGTCGTTGAGGTTGACGTGCGCGGCTTGCAAGGCGGGCACGAGACCGAACAGCACGCCCGCCGCCAGCGCCGCCAACAACGTAAAGAGCAGCACGCGCGGATTGAGTTGCAAACTGGCTTGCAAGACCAGCCCCGACGGAATCAGCCGTTGCAAAAATTCAAAGCTCCAGACGGCGCACAACACACCGAGCACTCCGCCCCCGCCCGCCAGCAGCAAACTTTCCGTCAGGAATTGCCGCACCAGCCGGAAGCGTCCGGCACCCAACGCGGCGCGCACGGCGATTTCACGTTGCCGTGCCGCCGCGCGCGCCAGCAACAGGCTGGCGATGTTGGCGCAGGCAATCAGCAGAACAAATCCGACGGCGACCACCAGCAACAGCAAGGCGCGTTGCACTTCGCCCGTGAACTCTTCGCGCAATGAAACGACGACGCTGCTCAACCCTTCGGCCAGGTTGGGATATTGCCGGGCGATGCGTTGGGTGATGGCGCTGATGTCGGCATCGGCCTGACTGACGGTGACGCCGGGTTTGAGCCGCGCGACCACATTCAGGTAATGGTTGTCGCGATTGGCTAATTCATCGGGGCTGAATCCCGCTGGCACCCACACGCGGATGTAACGGTCGCCGAACTGAAACCCGCGCGGCAACACGCCAATCACGCTGTATTTTTCGCCGTTCAGCAGAATCTCGCGGCCAATGATCGTGGATTCGCCGCCGTAACGGCTTTGCCAGAATTGATAGCTGAGCAACGCGACCTTGGCCGCACCGGGCTGGTCTTCGCCGGGCAGGAAGTTGCGGCCAAGAGCGGGCGACACACCCAGCAAAGGCAGGAAATTCGCCGTCACGCCAAAGGCTTGCAGCTTTTCCGGTTCGCCCTCGCCCGTCAGATTGAAGCTGCGGTAAGCAAGCGCGGCGACATCCTGAAAGACGTGATTCTGCGCCCGCCAATCGCTGTAATTGCCCGGCGCGGGCGTGTCGCGCGGGAAGCCGATGGCCGTAGAGTCTTCCCAAACCATGACCAATTGCTCGGCCTTATCATACGTCAGAGGCCGCAGCAGCACGGCGTCAATCAAGCTGAAAATCGCCGTATTCGCGCCGATGCCCAAGGCCAGCGTGCAGACGGCAATCAACGTAAAGCCGGGATGTTTCAATAACATGCGCGCGCCGAAGCGCAGGTCTTGCCAGAGTGTTTGCATATTCCTCCAAGTGGATGGCCGCGGATGGGCGCGGCCATCCACGGATCAGTCTTTGAACAAGCTGCGTTTATCTGCGCCCATCTGCGGCGCATCTCAGCAAAAAGTCAGCGTTTCGCCGTCGCCTCGCGATACGCGGCAGCGACGCCCGGCCCGGCGACATACTGACCGAACAGCAATTTCCTGACCGGCGATTCGCCCGCGAACTGACGGCGGAATTCGTCGAGTTTAACGCTCTTGCGCGCCTGCTCCAGCGTTTCACCGCGTGCGGCGGACGCCGTTGTCTGTTGTTGAATGGAGGCGAACAGCGCGGCCATTTGTTTGATGTAAACGTCATCGCGCAACACCGGGCCGTGGCCGGGCACGATGATGGCCGGTTGCAGCGCGCGTATCTTTTCGAGCGTCGCGCCCCATTCACCGACGTGCGACTGTTCGCCGCCGACCAACGGCACGGGCCAGACGACGAGGTCGCCGGTGATGACGATGTTTTCTTTGGGCAGATGCACGATCAGATCGCCCGCCGTGTGACCGCGTCCCAAGTGGCGAATGTCAATCACGCGCGGACCGCGATGCAACGTCAGGCGTTCCTCGACTGCAATGGTCGGCAGTGTCAATTGCGTTTGCGGCGCTTCGGCCAGCACCAAACCAACCAGGCGCAAATCGCTGTCGAGACTGGCGTGTTCTTCCCCTGTCAGTTCAGCGCCCGCGAGGTTCTTGTTCTGTTCGATCAGCTTGCGTAGTTCCGGCACAAACTGCGTCGCGCCTTCGACAAAGTTTTTGCGATTGACCTGGCCTTGATTCGACAAGTATGCGCGGTTGCGCGCGTGGCCAATGAATTCGACGTTGGGAAAGGCGGCGCGGTAGACGGGATCACCGATGATGTGGTCGTCGTGCCAGTGCGTGTTGATGACGTAGCGCACCGGCTTGTCGGTCAGTTTGCGCAAGGCCGCCAGTACTTCTTTGGTGATCGAAGGCGCGCCGTTGGCATCCACCACGATCACATCGTCGTCGTTGATGATGCAGACATTGTTAGCATCCACCATCAAACCGGGCAGGTCTTGGCGGATGACGGCGTAAACGCCTTCGGCCAGTTTTTGCACGGCGAAGTTGCGCGCCGGATTGGGCGGGTCAGGATTGGGGTGTGACGCGGGTGCCTGTTCCGCCTGCGCCAGCATGGCGGGCGGGAATTGTGGTGTGCCGGTGAACCAGCACAGAGAAAACGCGGCTGTCAGTATCCAGCAGCCAAACGGTCGCATCAAATTTTGCATACACTCCTTGCCTAGATGATGGGTGATACGGACAGGCGTGCGCAGTTGCAGGGTCGTGTTGCCATTAGCCACTGGCGTGCCAGGAAAGACGCATTGATAAGTGCTGCGCGACCGACGTTTGTTTGAAAAAGACTCTGTGGCAACGGGGCCGTTGGTGTTCGTTTGCGGGGAACGGCAATCCCAAAAGCGAACCCTGCTGAATTTGGCAAACGACCTGGGTGCGCGCCGCCTTCAGCGTCAGGGCTTTTGCAACCTCCTCAAAACATCCGCCCAAGACCTTTGACTGACTCCTGATTCCCGGTTCCTGATTCCTGACAAACTGAAAATCCCGGCTGATTTTCAGTTTGTCAGGAATCAGGAATCAGTCAAATCGTTCGAGCGCTCTCGTTGGCGACTTTGCAAAAGCCCTGCTTCCAGCATGCAAGCGTCAAATCAGCGCCTCTGGCCGACAGCGTCACCTGCCAAGCCCGCACGCTGGAAGCGGTGCGTACCCAGGTCGCGCAACCCCGCCAGATATTTTCAGCCGCCCGCCGCTTTCCACCTTGCAGACGTTCCCTCTTTCGACCAAACGCGCCATAATGCGCGGCGCCGAAACGTCTCCCTGCAAAACCAGAAAGGAAACACAACTGCTATGCGCTTACGCATTCTCTCGCTGGCGTTCATCTCGCTGTTGGCCGCGTCGTCCGCTGTTTGGGCGCAAACGCCGCAAAATACCGAAACCTATCCACAGCACCCCGATTCCGTAGCTCAACCGGACGTGCCCAAGGGCGAAGTGCTCAAATTCACCTTCGACAAATCCAAAATCTTCCCTGGCACCTGGCGCGAATACTGGGTCTACATTCCGGCCCAATACAAACCCGAACAACCCGCCTGCGTTTACGTCAATCAGGACGGCGTGCAATGGGGCGCGCCGGTCGTCTTCGACAATCTGATTCACAAGAAAGAAATGCCCGTCACCATCGGCGTCTTCGTGATGCACGGCAAAGTGCTGGCGGCGGATGGCAATACCGCGCTGGATCGTTTCAATCGCAGCTACGAATACGACGGCCTGGGCGACGCCTACGCGCGCTTCATTCTGGAAGAGATTTTGCCCGAGGTGGAAACGAAAAAGGCCAGTGATGGCCGTGTGATTCGCTTGTCAAAGAATGGCAACGACCGCGCCATCGGCGGTTCTTCGAGCGGCGCGATTGCGGCGTTCACGGCGGCCTGGGAACGTCCCGATGCGTTCAGCCGCGTGTTTAGCGCGATTGGCACATACGTCGGATTGCGCGGCGGCGACCGCTATTCCACGCTGCTGCGCAAATACGAACCGAAGCCGCTACGCGTCTTTTTGCAGGATGGGTCGAACGATCAAAACATTTACGCCGGGGATTGGTGGATGGCGAACCAAACGCTGGAACGCGCGCTGGCCTTTGCCGGTTACGACATCAATCACGTGTGGGGCGAAGGCCCGCACAGCGGACGGCATGGCACAGCGATTTTCCCCGACGTGATGCGCTGGCTGTGGAAGGATTGGCCCGCGCCCATCAAACCGGGCGTGAGCAAAAACAATACGCTCGCCGCCTTGCTCATCCCCGGCGAAGACTGGCAACTGGTGGGCGAAGGTTACAAATTCAGCGAAGGCCCGGTGGCCAACGCCAAAGGCGAAGTTTTCTTTGCCGATGGTTCGAGCAACAACATCTGGAAAGTCGCGCTGGATGGCAAGCTCAGCGAATTTGCCACCAACACGCAAGGCGCTTATGGCTTGGCGTTTGGCCCAGACGGCAAGCTTTATGCAGCGGCGGGCACGGCACAAAAAATCACGGCTTATGATCCGAGCGGGCAAGTGACGACGCTGACCGAAGGAGTGAAGATCAATGATCTCGTCGTCAGTCACAACGGCAACGTCTACGCCACCGACCCCAAAGGCTACGACCCGCAAAGCAATATCTGGCTGGTCAAGCCGAACGGCGAAAAGAAAATCGTAGACACAGGCCTGCGCTTTTCCAACGGCGTCACGCTTTCGCCCGACCAGACGTTGCTGTACGTCGCCGAAATGCGCACGCATTGGGTCTATAGCTACCAGATTCAAGCTGACGGAACGCTGGCGCACAAACAGCGCTATTACTGGCTGCACGTCGCCGATACCGCCGATGACAGCGGCGCGGACGGGATGCGCGTGGATCGCGAGGGGCGGCTGTACGTGGCAACGCGGCTCGGCATCCAGATTTGTGACCAGGCCGGGCGCGTCAACGCGATCATCCCGACGCCGAACGGCAAGCTCTCAAATCTCTGTTTTGGCGGCGCGAATGGTGACGTTTTGTATGCGACTTGTGGCGACAAGGTCTACAAGCGGAAGTTGAAGGTTAAAGGCGCCAATGCCTGGGATGTGCCGAACAAACCGGCAGCGCCACGGCTCTGACAAATCCTGGATGAGGTGCGGGGACTTTACCCGCACCCGTCCGCTCAAGGCGCGTGAAATGCGGTAAAGTCCCCGCACCACCCTTGCGTGAGTTTTAACCTGATTAGAATCGGGGCGGCAAATTAAGGTGCTGGCCCAGGCCTTAGTTTCTGCGGGCCGCAATCTGGCTGGCGGGAAAGTAGCCGGTTAACTGCTGAAATAGTTGCGGATAAACCCCACTTTTCAACCAAAAGCGAGGTTTCCTTTTCTAAACTGCTGAGAACAAAGTCGGTTACCCGATTCGGATGCACTACGGCGATTTTCCGCACCTGCCTTATGAAAACTAAAATTTCAGCCCTGTCATCACTTTAAGCCCTGCCCCTGAATTGGTGATTGACGCCGTATTCACGATGTTTTTAGTATGCATCTCGCGTTTCATCCCCTATTTATGCAGCTTTCGTGAGGCAGGTCGTAATGTCGCCAAGAGAAAATTCCCTGAAAACGGTCTTCGCCGACGCCTTCCGCCAGATCACTCAGCGGTCGGATATGCCGGAAATCCACGTCTCGTTTTACCCCTTCGCCGGGCTGAACCACACGATTCGGTTACGCAACCGGCGGATGTACGTGCGCGTTTCGGACTTGCTACAAGACGCCCCGCTCGAAGTGCATCGGGCCTTGGCGCACATCCTGGTCGCCAAACTGTTCAAAAAACGCATTACGCCGGAACACGACCAACGCTATCGCCAATATGCCTATCAACCCCAGGTGCTGCGCGCTTCGGATTTGGCGCGGCAAAAACGTGGTTACAAACGGGTCACGACGGCGCTGGGACGCACGCACAATCTGGACAAGTTATTCACCCGGCTCAACCGCCGTTACTTTGACAGCGAGTTGGCGAAACCCGTGCTGAGTTGGAGCCCGCGCCGCAGCAAAAGCATCTTGGGGCATCACGACTATTCGCACGACACGATCATCATCAGCCGCTGCCTGGATCAGGCTAACGTGCCCGAGTACGTTGTTGAATTCGTGCTCTACCACGAGATGCTGCACATGAAACATCAGCCGCGCGTGGTGAAAGGACGCCGCATTTATCACACCGCAGCCTTTCGCACTGATGAGAAGCGCTTCGCCAAGTTTGACGAGGCCATGAAATGGCTGGATGACATGGCCGAGCGCCGTTAGCATCAACCGGCATGGAAAAGAAAAAGGGTGAAGCGGTCATTTTGCTCAGCGCCGCTTCACCCTTTTCGTTTTTCACCGTATCATCCTCCCCAATCTATGCACATCGGAATTGACGCTCACGCCATCGGCGCACAACAGGGCGGCAACGAAACTTACATCAAGCAATTGATCACGGCGTTGGCCGAAATAGACGACACCAATCGCTATTCGCTCTATCTGGCCAATGCCCGGGCCGCCGTCGAATGGCGCACAGGGTTTGCGCGCGCGCATCCCAACTTCGCCATCCGGCAAATCCCGCCACCGACGCCGCTGGTACGCGTGCCGCTTTATCTGGCGTATGAGTTGCGCCGCCGCCCCGTGGATGTGCTACACGTGCAATACACCGCACCGCCGTTTTGCCCGGTGCCGGTGGTGGCGACAATCCACGATCTGGCCTTTGAGCATTTGCCTGAAACATTCACGCGCCGCGGGGCTTGGCAATTGCAACTCACGGTGCGCCGCACGGCCCAACGCGCCGCCCGCATCGCCACTGTTTCGGAATATTCGCGGCAGGATTTGCTGCGCACCTACAAGTTGCCGCCAGAGAAAGTCGCGGTCACTTACAATGGCATCGCAGCCCAATTCACACCCACGCCAGCAATGGCGGATGAAGCGGCACAGGTCAAAGCCCGCTACGGCATCACGCGCGACTTCATTCTGACCGTCGGCAGTTTGCAGCCGCGCAAGAATCTGGTGCGGCTGATACGGGCGTATGCTAAGTTGCGGGCGGAACAGTCCAACTTCACCCAGCAACTGGTGATCGTCGGGCGCAAGCTCTGGTTGCATCACGAAATTTTTGCCGAGGTCGCGCGCCAACCCTGGGCAGCGGATGTAATTCTGACCGGCTATGTCGCCGATGAAGAGTTGCCGCCGTTGTATCGCGCCGCAGCAGTCTTTGCCTATCCTTCGATTTTTGAAGGCTTCGGCCTGCCGCCGCTCGAAGCAATGGCTTGCGGCACACCCGTGGTCACGAGCAACAATTCCTGCTTGCCCGAAATCGTGGGCACAGCGGCGCTGTTGGTTGATCCTTTTGATGAAGCGGCCATCGCGAACGGTTTGCGGCGCGCATTGCAGGATGCAACATTGCAGACACAATTACGTGCTGATGGGCCTAGACGCGCGCAGCGCTTCACCTGGCGCGAGGCAGCGGAAAAAACCTTGCAGTTGTATCAAGCCAGTTTTGCGGAAAAACACAAATAGCCTTGAACCTCAACGCTCCAACTTGTGATCTCTGTGGCACTCGCGACAGCGAATTCGTGTTGGCAACCCCACGACTGGACGGCCCGCTGGTGCGTTGCCGCCGCTGCCAGTTGCATTTCGTCGTCAAGCCTGAACCTGCCACAGCGGTCGCAGCCACGCCGCCCATACAAACCGCTGGCGTACTCAACCTAGTACTCCATCAAGCTGAAAATGAGGGATGTAGGGCGGGATTAAATCCCGCCCTACATCTTGCTGGCGGCAGCCAGTCCGGCGTTTGACACGCGCGGCGTCGAAGCGGATGCGCAAACCAGCGCCGCCGCGCGCGCGCGCGGGTTGCGCTGCGTGACGGGGACGCTCTTTGACGCGCAATTGCCGTCAGAGCAGTTTGATGTCGCCCTGCTTTATCACGTGATCGAACACCTGCCCAGCCCGGTCGCCGCTGTGCGCGAATTGCGGCGCCTCGTCAAACCGGGCGGCTGGCTGGTGCTGGAAGCGCCGAACATTGAAACCATTTGGTTCCACCTGCTCGGCGCGCGCTGGCGGCAGTTCATCCCCGATCATCTGTTTTTCTTTGCCCCGGCGACCTTAACCCGCTTGTGCGAAGAGCATGGCTTCGCCGTGCGCGAAGTGCGCGCGGTGGGCAAGGCCATGAGCGTGCGCCTGTTTCTCAGCCGCTTGAGCCGCCTCAATCGCCCGCTGGCGGCGGTGCTGACCAAGCTTTGCCGGGTTGTTCGGATGGAAGACCGCACCTTGCACCTCAAGCTTGGCGATGTCATCCGGGTGTACGCACAACGCCGCTAAAGACCGGCGCGGATGCAGTTGGCGAAGAGGTTGAGCGCGGCGAATTTATTCTCGCACTGACACCGCTAGCAAATTCGCTGCGACCAAACCCGCTGCCTGCACTCAGTGAAAAGCCGCCGTCAATCCAGGTTTCGCATTCCAATTAGGCTTGGAGATGATACCGACCGTTTCAGCTTCCCACTGCAAAAGAAAGCGCTCCTGCTTGGCTTGCCCCCGTTTTTCAGAGGTACGCGCAAAATAGAGTTCGGCAATGAGCCGCGTCCCCAGCATCAGGTTCAAGGTTCCCGAACGCACGCGCGCCAGATAATTCTGGCGCTCCGGCAATTGCAATTCGCGGCGAATCAGGTTGATGAAGGATTCGCATTCGCCCGGCTCATCCTCAGACTGGGCGGCGTCGTGCAGGCGCCAAACGGCGTGGCCGAGTTCATGGAAAATGACCAGGCCAAGATCGAACGCTTTCAAAGCGAGTCCGTCGCCGCGCAATTGCTGAAAGTCTGCGAAATCCAACTGCAAAGGATAGGCGCTGATCCTGGCGCCCGTGCGGCGGCTCTCGAAATCAACGGCGGGCGCGAGCCGCGCGAAGGTCACGTTCCGTGAATGCTGATGAGATTCCAGGTCGTAGGCTGCGGTGCTCGTTAGCGCCGCCCACAACAAACGCCGCGCGGCGGCGGAACCGCCGCTAAAGACTGCCGGCTCCGGGCAAACCAGAAACGCCTCTTCATCAAAATACAAGCTCTGCCAGCCGGTCTTGTCACGCAGGCTTTGCAACACCTGTTGCAGTTGTTTGACCGACAACTGCTCAACGCCGGGCGCATTGCGCAACCCGGCGCGAAAGCGCGTATTGCCCGCGCACACGGCAACGTTCAAACACACGCACACACACATTCCGAAGACAGTACACACAGACGCTCTTCGCATTCCGTTCCCTCCTTCTCGCACTTTGTTGAACCGCCGGCAGGAGATGCTTGCAACGCAGCCGCACAGACAGTCCGGCTGACGTCGTGACATCCGCTACTACTGCGGTCAGCGGAGCAGAGTTCAACGAAAGAGCCTGAAACGCTGTGCAAACCCGCGCGCAAAGCCGCGAAAAAGCAGGCGCGGACGCGGCCTTTTGACGCGCAGCTTAGTTTGCCGGATCGCGCCGCTGGGCGAGTCAAGAAAGATGGAGGGAGTAATGCACTGAATGAAGGCTGGCAGCAAAAGACCAAAGCGGTTGGATGGGCGCGCGGCAAGCTGAAAGCATTTGCAAGTGGCGCGAACGGATGTTAGATGTCTGCTTACCGATATTCATTTTGAAATCCATCAATAGACCCAAATCGTTTTGAACCCGAACATCCCTTATCGCTACCTGATTGATCCTGAAGAAACGCGCACGCTGCTGGCGGATTTTGCCGGGCAGGAAATCATCGGCCTCGACACCGAGACCTTTTATGATTTCCGCACGCAAGAAAACCGGTTAAGTCTGCTGCAACTGGCGGCGCCCAACGGCGCGGTGGTCGTCGTGGATGCCCTCGCCGCCGGCATTGAAGCCGCCCGCGACCTGATCGAGAATCCACAAATCGTGCTGGCCGCGCATAATGCGCGTTTCGATGATGGCATCTTGCGCGGCTCGGGCTTCGAGCCTGCCGGGTTTGTTGACACCTTGCGGTTGGCGCGGCGCACCTTGCGCCTGCAATCGTATGGCTTGGCCTCGGTGGCGGATCACCTGTTTGGCATGACGCTCGATAAGAGCCACCAGCGTAGCGATTGGCGCAAACGTCCGCTCTCACGTGCGCAACTCGACTATGCGGCACTCGACGCACAGGCCGCCTTGCAGGTCTTCCAGACACTGACTGACCGGCTAAAGTCGCAAGGGCGCCTCGAAAGCGAACTCAAACGCGCACGCCTCAAACGCAAGGGCGAAGAAGAAGAACCAAAACCCACTGCCAAACCGCGCGGCCCGGAATTGCGTCCGTTGACTGGCGAAGAACGCATTATCTATGAACGGCTCAGCACGTGGCGCGAGGTCGAGGCCAAACGCGCGCGGCTGCCGCTGTATATGATCTGTTACGACAAGACCCTGGAACAGCTTGCCATCACCCGCCCCCGCACGCTGGCTGATCTCGATCCGATTTATGGCTTAGGTCCGGCGCGCATCGCCAAGTACGGCGAGCAACTACTGGCCTGCTTGTCCTAGAATTAGAATGCCGAGCCTGCTTGTCTTCGAGGTCTAATTTAGCGCCCCGTCTGCATCATCACGACCCATCAGCAAGTTTCTGTAAACATTTTTCCCGGAATTGTATTGACAGCCCAACAACCATTCGTTAAGTTGCGCCTGCGACTCAACAATCAATTTTCATAAACATACGCAACGCACAGGATTCGGGCGAGCCTGTCTTAAGTCTGTTCGTTTGGTTGCTGAAAGATTGATTGAAATGACTGCTCACCAAATCCTAGCGAGCAAGACTACACACAAAGCGGGCTGTTGGTCATTCAATAAACAGGTGACGTCATCAGAAAAAGTAGGGCGGATATGCTTGGCATAGCGGCAAGCTCGCCAAGTTCCTCTTTACATTACCGCTGGATAACTCCCTCTAAATTATCCGTACAACTTTTGTAGATCGGCTGGCTGAAAGTGCTTGTAAAAGCGCGGTGTGGCACAGCCAGCCAATTGAGTCTTGCCTCACTAGGCGGTTAGCGCGGGCCGCCAAACATCAACAGTTTGAGATCGGTTGCTGAGCAGTTCAGAAGCGCACTCGCTTCTCGTTTTCTCCCTTGGGAGTGTTGCTTTCCCTGCCGCAGCAGTGGGCATTTTCTGGTTTTGGAGGCCGCATTCTGCTGCTTGCGCTTGCTCCAAAACTACTTTCCGCTAGACGTCCCGTAACCCACGCAGATCAAGAAAGGAGTTCGTCGTAATGTTAGCTTTGGTAAACGCCCCCGCAACTCCGCTACGTTTAACATCGGTTGTCCCCCCAACGGTGTCCTATATCCGTATTCACAGAGAATACCCACAGGAAACGACGCTCAGCACACCCTCTTGTGCGCCGCTGGTGCAACACGAGTTGTTAAAAGCCGTGCGTCACCGGCAACCGGAATTGTATCTGCGTGCCAGCCGCGAATTGGGTCTGACACTGGAACGCACCCAGGCAATCGTGCAACAACGCCTCCCCATCATTAGCGCCGCGCGGGTCATTAAACTGGCGCGCATGGTGGCAAGCGAACCGGAAGGACGTGACGTTTTTGGTGAAGCAGGCCAAGCCCTGTTTGCGCCGCTCTCGCAGGAAATCAATCGTTCGGTCAAATTCGCCGTCCGCCATATGCCCCGCTCGCTACGCTTCAGACTGGCCCTCACGGCGGCACGGCGTCTCAGTGAGCGGTTCGCAGGCAGCACCAATCAAATTCTGGTGACGCAACATGAACAAGGCCTCTATTTGACCCTGCGCGATGCGGTTTTCTCCGACCGCATGGAAACGCTGGTGGGTGCGCATTACTACTACCGCAAAATCCTGGAAACGATGTTGCAGCAATTTGCCCACCTTGATTGCGAAATTCAGGAAGTGCGCCGCCCACGCCTGCACCTGCATCAATGTAACTTCCGCATCAACTTTTGACGCGCAGGCAACCGCCCTGACACCTCGACGGTTTAGCGCGAAGCCGGGCTTTGCACTCAACCGTTTTTACCTTCTGCCTAACCAAAGGAAGATTTCTTTTGGCGTGTCTTACTGGGCAGCGAAAATCCAAACAAACAACGGTCGAGCATCATCCTTCAGGCTTCCAATCAAGCTCTTATCCACCGAACATAAAACGCCTTCGATTCGGTAAAACCAAGTCACAAAATCAATCCGAAAATTTGCACTGAAATTCATTTTTTTGAACAGGTTAGAGCCAGCAACAACCGTGACTTAGGTGATAACTCTAAGTTTGGAATACCTTTGCCGCGCAGCGTTTATTTTACATCTTGTTGGAATGCCACTTGCCAGCTACCAGACTCCGCAGGAGTGATCCACAATTTAGACAGTGATTGCGCATCTTCACCATAAATTTATCAGTTAGACATATCACGGCATAAAACTCATTCGCGGTTATCTTGTTGAAGATGGTCATTGCACTAAATTGAATGAACCGTGATCGGTCAAGCGTTGCGGGCAACTGACACCACAACGTCTTAATTAACCCCAACTACAAAGGAGTTTCCCACTATGAAACCAACATTTTTGGCCAAGAGGACGCTGGGATTTTTCAGCCTCTTGCTCGGCGCTGCCGTGTTGGTCTTCGCGTCATCAATCGCGCTGGCGCAAGAGAACACGGGGAGCGTTACTGGTACGGTCAAAGATTCGGCTGGCGCTTCGGTGCCGGGGGCGAAAGTAACGCTCTCAGGTCCTGGCTTGGTGCGCTCGCTGGATGCAACGAGCGGCAAGGATGGTAGCTTCATTTTCCCGAAGGTACCTTCCGGCGTCTACAACGTCACCGTCAGCCAGACTGGCTTCAAAACTGTCAAAAACGAAGACGTGATGGTTGTCCTCGGACAAGCTTCCAACGTTGACGTAGCGCTTTCGGCGGGTGCGGTGACCGAATCGGTCACGGTGAGTGCGGGTTCGGACATCATTGACGTGACTTCTAGCAAGGCTGCTACCAACATCACCGAACAGTTCGTTGACAACACGCCGAAAGGCCGCCAGTTCCACTCGTTGCTGGTTGTCGCCCCGGGCGTGCGGCCCGAACCCAAATCCGGCAACTTCGGCGTTGGCGGTTTCCAGATCAACGGCGCGAGCGGTTCGGAAAACACCTTCGTCGTGGACGGCGTGGATGTTTCTGACGTGCGTCGTGGCGCGCTGCGTGCCAATGACTCGCTGCCCTTCGAGTTTGTTCGTGAAGTGCAGGTCAAGACCGCCGGTTTCGAAGCGGAATACACCGGCACGCTGGGCGGCGTGATCAACGTCGTCAGCAAGAGCGGTTCGGACGAGTTTCATGGTGACGGCTGGCTGCAAATGAACGGTGCCGCGTTGAACTCGGCACCGCGTGGTAGATGGCAAAACACTGCGGCTGACCCGACCAAAAACGAATTCTTCCGCCAGCGCGAAGATGAGTACCGCACCTTCTTCCCAGGCTTTGCCTTCAGCGGGCCGCTGATCAAACAGCGCTTGAATTTCTTCACGGGGTATACGGCCGATTTGTTCCGTGCCGAGCGCACTACTCCCTTCCTGGTGGGAACGAAGACGACGACGCAACGGCAGATTTCCCATCGCGGTGTCGCGCGTGTTGACTATGCGCCAACGCAAAAACTCCAGATCAACACTTCTTACTTCTGGAACCCGGTCAAACGCATTGGCGACTTGTCCGGTACTGACCCGCGCATTTCCCCAGGCAGCACTGATTTCTCGATCCGCGGTGGTTATGTGCCAGCGTCCAACTACACGGCTTCGGGCACCTATACGGTCAATTCACATTTGATCCTGGAAGCTCGTTACGGCTACAAGTATCTGAATGATAAGGACGGGAATTACGGTATCTCCGGCAGTCCCTATCTTATTTGGAGTGCTTCAGCAGCGCCGGGAACTGGGACCAATCCGCCACCTGTGGTGGCGGCGGGTAAGCTGACGCAAGCTCAGTATGATCAGATTCCGGTGGCGTACCGCCAGGCATCTGGCTTTACAAACGTTGCGACCACCTTAGCGATTCAACGCGACATCACGACACGTCACAATGTCTACTTGAATGCCAACTACTTGACGAACATCTTCGGTCAGCGTCACAGCTTCAAGGGCGGCTATGCTTTGAACCGCCTGAAGAATGATGTGAAAGACGACTATACCAATGGCCGCTTCCAGATTCTCTGGGGTGAAGCCATCAGCCGTGGCAGCGTTCAAGGCGTGCGTGGCACCTATGGCTATTACATCTGGCGCGATGGCGTTCGTCACGATTCTCAGGTCACCAGCCGGAACCAGGGCTTCTATGTCCAGGATAGCTGGCAGGTGGCAAAGAACGTCACGTTGAACCTCGGAATTCGTCTCGAAAACGAATTCCTGCCGCCTTACGCCAAAGTAGTCAACGGCAATAAAGTTCCGAATCCGATCAGCTTCGGCTGGGGCGATAAAGTCGCTCCTCTCATCGGTGGCGCGTGGGATGTGTTGGGCAATGGCAAATGGAAAGTCAGCGCCAGTTACGGCCAATACTACGATTTGATGAAGTATGAATTGGCGCGTGGCTCCTTCGGTGGTGACTATTGGCACGATCATTACTATCGCCTGAACGATACCGATCTCTCTAAGTTGTCACTGGCAACTCCGTCCGCTTTGGCAGGCGGCACGACCCAAGTGCTGGACGTTGACAACCGCACGGTGCCGATCAACGCCCAGGGACAACTCGACGGAATTGACCCGGCGATCAAGCCGATGTCTACCCGCCAATACTCCGTTGGTCTCGATCACGAGATCAAGCCAGGTATGGTCTTCAACGTGCGCTATACCCGCAACCGTCTGGTGCGTGGCATTGAAGACATCGGCGTGTTAGACGCTCAGGAAAACGAAGTTTACACGATTGGCAACCCTGGCTTCGGTCAAACGGATGCCAAGAAGTACACCACGGCGAGCGGTGTACCGCTGACTCCGAAAGCGGTGCGTAACTACGACGGCGTCGAGTTCCGCTTGGATGGCCGTTTTAGCGAAGGTTACCTGAAGCGCTTGAACTACAACGCTTCATACACCTATAGCCGGTTGTACGGTAACTGGCCTGGCTTGGCGAACTCAGACGAGAATGGCCGTTCAGACCCGAATGTGAGCCGTGCGTTTGACCTTGCGCCGGGTAACTTCACCTCGAAGGGACAGAACGCGATTGGCTTGCTGCCGACCGATCGTCCGCACACCTTCAAGCTGTTCCTGAACTACGCACAGCCCTGGGGCGGCAAGTCTGGTGAAACGCTGTTCTCGCTCAATCAGGTTGCCTACAGCGGCACACCGTTCACTTCCGCCGCTTTGTTCATCGTGCCGGTCTTTTACAACGACCGTGGCGATCTAGGCCGTAGCCCGGCGTACACGCAAACCGACTTTTTGGTCGCACACACGATCAATCTGAGCGAGCGCGTAAAGATGAAGTTTGACGCGAACATCACCAACCTGTTCAACCAGGCTGCCGTGATCAACATTGACCCAACGTTTAACCGCACCGGTGACCTCCACGGATCTCTTTCAACAGAAGCCTTTTATAAAGGTGGTTGGGACGTCACTAAGCTGGTGAACCCGGTTAATGGTGTGGCTCCAGCCAAGAGCGCCAACTACGGATTCCCGAACACTTATCAGGGTATCCGCGATGTCCGTCTTGGTTTGCGTGTCCAGTTCTAAGTTTTATCTGTACAAAGGCATTATAGCCTTGTATGAATAACAACTAGGGGCTGCTCATCTAATAGATGAGCAGCCCAATTTCATTTTATGCGTCCTACTAAAATAGGATACTTGAAAATTCTCATTGTTTTTATTGTACTTGATTAGCGGCTCGCTTTGATTTTGCCGATTGTGTGTTGAGAGTGTGGTAGTTGAATTTAGCTTTAGGACGTATTTACCGAGGCAAGCTGTTGTGGCAATGAGGTCGCAATCAGGTGGGTCAGTTTTTCCAGCA
>JACPYM010000084.1 GCA_016196035.1 Acidobacteriota bacterium
AAGCGCAACGCTCCGCTGGCGAGCTGATGCGCAGGCGTCGCCACGCCTTTGACGGCGGCGGGCGAGCCGAAAAAGCCGTTGTACTTGCGGCGGCTTTCGCTGACAACAAACGCTTTTAGATCGTCGCGCCAACCCGCGCTCTGCCCGCCCAAGCCGCCCGGCCACATCGGTTTCAAATCGGGCACGAAGCTGGCGGTGATCGTCAACGGGCGCACCGTGTCTACGTCAAGCAGGATGATCGTGCCCGCCTCATCAATCGGCGCAAAGAAAGTCGCGCGGATGGTGAAAAGCTGATCGCTGGCGACGAGCGTGGTCGCTTCAGGACGGGCAATCACACGCTGGACGATGGCGGCAAAATCAATCGCGTTATCTTGCCCTTCGACCTGAATGCTTAGCCGCGCGTCGTGAAAGAGTTTGAGCGGAAACACCCAGGCTTCAAAGGCACCGCCCTCATTTGCCAGCAGCCCGGACTTGCGCCCGATGGCGTCGAAATACACGTTGGGCCGCGCCGTGTGCGTGAGCGCAATGGGATTGTCAGGTAGCGCGAATTTGGCGGGCAGCCCCGGTGGTGGCGGCGTTTGTGCGAGCAAGGGCAGCGTCAGTAGGCAGAGGAATAGGAGCATGGAAATTCTTAGTCGGTTCATGACGTTGAATTAGAGCGTGGGCGGCGTGCTTAGCGCAGCGGTTCGCCGTAGTTGATGTGAAAGTGCAGATGCTTGGAATCCTGATACTGCCCCAGATTGGTCAGCACGCGCGCGCCGCCGTGTTCGGCAACGACCTGCGCAGCAAGCTGTTTGATAGTGGCGATCAACTCCAACAGGATGGCATTGTCACTTTCTTCGAGCGCGATCAGGGAGGAGATATGTTTCTTGGGGATGACAACGAGATGCACCGGCCAGTAGGGGCGCGTATGGTGAAAGGCCAGCACCTTTTCGGTCTCGTGAATCTTCTTGATTGACGTGCGGCCGCTCAAGGCTTCTTCGCAATAAAAGTCTTCAATCATCTTGTAGCGTCATGCAACCGGCGAGATTTTTAGCCCCCGACAAGTGTGTTCGTAGGTATCGTTCAATTCAACCGGCAAACACCAATTGCCGCGCAACCACAGCGGTAAGGTCGGTAGCGGGTGCCCTACGCTCAGCGATTCCTGCCAGATGTCCAGACAGGGTTGTTTGTCGCGCTCAACGACACGATAAGCCGAAGCGTAGAAATGAGAGGGCGCGACTGGTTCAGCGGTAGTGCGCAATCTCCCCATTAGCTCATCGTGCAAATTCGCGCGCCGTTCGGTCACGATGTCCACGACGACCAAACCGATACCCTGCCGCAAATAGGTCTCGCACTTCGAGACAAAGGCTTGACGGTGTTCGGCGCGATCTTTGTTGGCTGGGCTGACCAACTCAATTGCCCCAATCAAAGTCGGCCCTCCGGATGTTTCAAAAATGTTTACCTCAATTGTGTCTGTGACAGGTGCGAAGGGAACAGTTTTAGCCGGTTGTGGCGGCGTCCAAATGCGTTGCGGAACAGCCGAAACACCTCCTTGAACGGTCTGAAGGTGTAGTAGTGACGCTGTCGTAGCTGGTGCTTCGAGCGTGGCAACATCAATTTCAATGCCGAATTGAACGTTTGGTTCGGCAAACCAGCCTTCCGGCAGATGCTGGTTTAAGTCTAATGCAATGTGCGTCGCCCAAGCATTGTGGAATGAATGCCAGTGACGGTGTCCTTTCAACGGCGGATGAAAATGATCAAGCAATGCCATCGTTGCCCCCCAAGGTTTCACTACACTTGCCCAGCTTCCACCAGCTTCCGCCGTCGCGCCCGCGTCTGCAAAAACTCTTTCGCTTCCTTGTAGAGCCGCTTGCGTTCGCTGCTCTTGAACATCGCGTTTTTAACGATGCGGTAAATCGGTTTGGCGCGGAAGTAGTATTCGTCATAAAAGCGATGCACGGCCTCCAGCATCTCCGCGCTCGACAGGTGCGGGAAGTTGGCCATCGGCAGTTGCTGGCCCAGTTCATCCGACATGTGATCGTGATTGAGCAGCACGCCGTTGGCTTTGAACCATTCGTACATTTCGGTGCCCGGATAAGCGTGCGCGACCGAGACCTGTAAAGTTTCGGCGTCCATCTCTTTGGCGTAGGCGATGGTTTCCTTGATCGTCTCGCGCGTTTCGCCGGGCAGGCCGATGATGAAATCGGCGTGCACCTTGATGCCCGCGCGTTTGCAATCCTTGACGAATTGCAGCGAGCGTTTGGCCGAAAGACCTTTCTTGATGTTCTTGAGGATCTGTTCATTGCCCGACTCGAAGCCGACGATGAACAGGCGGCAACCGGCGTCGCGCATCGTGCGCAGCGTCTCGTAATCCAAATGCGCGCGCGAAGTGGATGACCATTGGAATTTGAGCGGCTTGAACGCCTCGGACATTTCGATCATCCGCTTCGGATTGAAGGTGAAGGTATCGTCGTCAAAGAAAATTTCCTGCAAGCCTTCGGGTTTGAAGGCGTCGAGCGCCCATTCGACTTCGTTGCGCACGTCGGCGACTGAACGCTGTCGCCAGCGGTGATCGTCAAAGGTCTGCGGCCACAGACAGAACGTACATAGCGCCGGACAGCCGCGCGTTGAATAAAACGCGACATAGGGATTGAGCAGGAAGGGCACGTTGTATTTCCTAATGTCCATATCGCGTTTGTAAATCTGGGTCGCCCACGGCAGCTTGTCCAAATCGGTCACCAACGGTTCGGGCAGCGTCGAAACCAGTTTGTCGTCTTTGAGGAAATGCACGCCGGGAATCTTGTCGAGCGACTCGCCGCTGGCGTAGCGCAGGACGGTGTAATCGAACTCTTTGTGCGTGACAAAATCAATTACTGACGAAGTCCGCAAAGCTTGTTCGGGATGCGTCGTGACGGGCGGGCCGACGAAGGCGATGCGGATGCCGGGGTTCAATTCCTTGATGTGCTCAGCCAGCCGCACGTCGTTTTTGAAGCCTACGTGCGAGGTGAAGAGCACGAGGAACTCGTAGTCCTTGGCGATCTCCGCAGTCTCTGTAGGGCTGACGTGGTGCGGCGGCGCATCCAGCAGGCGCGATTCGCCGCCCGCATCGCGGATCAACGCGGCAGGATAGGCCAGCCAAACCGGATACCAGTAACTTTCGATCTCGCGCGTCGCGGGCCAGCGCGAACTGGCGCCGCCATCGAACTTTTCAAACGACGGTGGATTCAGCAATAGGGTCTTTAACAAAACGGGTCTCCTTCTCGGTAATTTCCCTGGGAGCGCAGGCATCCTTGCCTGCTTTAGAAGAAGTGGCGAAGCCTTCCTTTTTCTTTAACACGGCTAAAGGCGAAAGAAGGTAAAAGGAGCGCTGCGCGGCCTTTTCTACAGCAGGCAAGGATGCCTGCGCCCTCAGGGATGTTTGCTCGTAATTTCAATGCCTCGAAAGACTATCGGCTGGCTGGGGTTTTCGCAAGCTGCGGTTCGCTGCTGTAATCCAGCGTGACCAAGCCGAGGACGTTGTTGAAGAGGATCAGCTTGTCGCCTGTTTTCGTCTGTCCTTGATAGCGCCAAAACCGCTTTTAGGTCAGGGTGAAGCCTGGCAATTGGGTGTTAATTGGGCCAAGCACCCTATCAGCTTACTCATACCTCAGCGCTTCCACCGGGTCTAGCCGCGACGCCCGCACCGCCGGATAAATCCCAAACAGCAAGCCCGTCGCCGCCGCCACGCCGAACGACAACGCAATCGAAGCCCACGTCACCACCGTGCTCCATTCGGCATACGCCGCTACCACGCGCGAGGCGATGAAGCCGAACAATACGCCGGTCACGCCGCCGATCAGGCTGATGGTCAGGGCTTCGATCAAAAATTGTTGCCAGATGTCGCGCCGCCGCGCGCCCAGCGCCCGCCGCACGCCGATCTCGCGCGTCCGTTCAAGGATGTTGGCGAGCATGATGTTCATGATGCCGATGCCGCCGACGAGCAGCGAGATGCTGGCGATGGCGCTCATCACGATGTTGAAGATGCGTTGCGTGCGCTGGTTCTGCTCCAGCAATTCGCGTGGCACGATCAATGAATAATCGTTCTCTTTGCCGTGCGTGTTGACCAGCACCTGGCTAATGAGCAAGGCGGCGGGTTTGATGGCGTCGGTCTTTTGCAGCGTCAGCACGACTTCGTCCAGTTCGGATTCAAAGCGTTTCGGCTCGAATTTTTTGAGCGCGGTGGCGAGCGGGATGTAAATGTCGTTGCTGAAGTCTTGCAGTTTGACGCCCTCGAATTCGTCTTTGCCGAGGTTGTTGTCGGCTAGCACGCCGGTGACGGTGAACCAGAGCTTGTCAATTTTGAGTTGCTGACCGATGGGCGATTGCCAGCCGAACAGCTTCTGGCGCACGCGCGAGCCGATGACGCAAAACTGTTCATAGTCTTTCTCATCCGGCTCGGCGATAAAGCTGCCTTCGGCCAAGTCGTATTTTGCCGCGCGAAAGTAGCTCGGCGTGACGCCGATGACGTTGGAATCGTCGCTCTTGCCTTTGAACGAGAAAATCTGAAAGGTCTTGACGCGTTTGCGCGCCGACCACGATTCGATGTCGGGCGTGACGGCGTTGACCGCCTGCACGTCGCGCAAGGCCAGGCCGAGCGAGTTCTCGCGCACTTTCTTCAAGTCTTCCTCGCGCGCCTCGCGTTCGCGGATGATGACGTTGCGCAGGCCCATCGTGTCTATCAGCGCCAGGCTTTCTTTCTCTGCGCCCGCACCAATCGAGAGCATCGCGATCACCGCACCGACGCCGAAGATCATGCCGAGCATGGTCAGAAAGGTGCGCAGTTTGTGCGCGTAAAGATTGCTGATGGCGAGTTGGATTTCGGTGAAATAGCGCATCAGAGTTCAGAAGTTTGCCACAGAGGCACAGAGGCACAGAGATGAAGAGCGGCGAAAACCTGCTCTCGATTTTTCTCTGTGTCTTTGTGCCTCTGTGGCAAACGAGTCCGTAGCTTGGTCATTTTTGATTTGTCGTGTTCTTGTCTTTCTCGCCGTCGCGCTTTACGTCGGGCGGATTGAGCGCGAGCACTTGCCCCGCCCGTAAGCCTTCGGTCACGACGACTTGGGCGAGGTCGCCCTGGCCAAGTTTGACCGGGACGGGGTCGAACTGGCCCGCCGCTTTTTGCACAAAGGCGACGAAGCCGGAATCTTTGCTGACGACGGCGCTGCGCGGGATGACGGTGACGTTTTTCAATTCGCCGGCGTGCACACGGGCGTCGAGTTTGACGCCGGGTTTCATTACGTCTTGTTCGGTTTTCTCCAGCGTCACGACGGTCTCGAAATACTTGACGGGCGAGCCGCGATCAACCGGGCGGGCGACCTTGTCAATCGCTTTGACCTTGCCGCTGAAGCTGCGGCCTGGAAAGGGATCGAGCGTGAACGTGACCGGCTGTTCAATCTTCAATTCGCCCGCGTCCCGTTCCAGCACATAAACCTTGGCTTCCATCTTTTCAGGATTGACCAGTTGAAACAGCGTCATGCCGATCCAGACGACCTTGCCCGGCATCAACGCGTTGCCGCCGAAAAAGTAGCCGGAGTTGGGATAGACGACGATGCCGGCGGCGGGCGCGAGCAGCTTCAACGAGCCGAGCGCCTTCTCGACGCGGCCCATCAGGTTGTTGGCCTGTTGCCGTTCGAGCAACAGGATGGCTTCATCCAGCGAATAGACTTTGTCTTTGAGTTGCAGCCGCGCGTCGGCAAAGACGATTTTCTTTTCGGCATAGGCTTGGTTGATCTGGCCTTCGATGATGTCGCGGCGCGTGTAAATCTGTTCGTCCTGCGGCAGGAATTCGTTGATCTTGCGCAATTCGAGTTCAGCCAATTTGCGGTCTTTACCGATGTCGGTTTTTTCGGTTTGATTGGCGAGGCCGCCCTTGGTCATCTTTTGCTGCGCCATTTCCAGCCCGGCGCGCTGCTCCTGCTTTTGCAAATCCAACTCGGCGGGATCGAATTCAACCAGCACGTCGCCTTTGTTGACGTAGCGGCCATCGGCGACGACCGAGGCGATGCGCAAGCGATTCACCGGCACCGGCGGAACGGCGATGGCGCTGGATTGCGCCGCCTGCAATTCGCCTTTGGCCGCGATCAGCAAGCTGAAATCGCGCGGTTGAATGGTCATCGTCAGCGGCGACAATTCATTCAACGCCGGTTGCCAGGCGTGGCGCGCGGCACGCAAGCCCACGCCGAATGCCCCGCACAGCAGACCCAGCAAAACCAGATTGCGCAAACGTCGTCGCCAGAGTTTCATACGAATTACGGTTGTTGAGGTGAATGCATGCGCCGCGGCCAACGCCCTGAAAGGGCGAGATTCAATAGCCGGGGACAACGCCCCGGGAGGACGCGCATGATTTCCCGACCCTGAAAGGGTCGCATCAGAATTCAAATGTAGCCCTTTCAGGGCTTGAAAAATCTCTACGCTTTCCGTGGGCGATGCCCACGGCTATTGAATTCCGCCCTTTCAGGGCTTTCAAACCGCACCAATCAGGCTCATTTTACCTTCGCATAATCGCTCGCCACACGGTCGCCCGCATTCAGCCCTTCCAGAATCACAACGTCCGTCGCATTCGCCTCGCCCAGCTTGACGGTCTGATCGCGCCAGCCGTTTGGTGTGCGGACTTTGACCTGCGCGCCAGTGTCGGTTGTCTTGACGGCTTTGAGTGGGACGAACAAACAATTCGCCAAAGCACCAGTTTCGATTTTGGTTTTGATGCCCATCGCCGGGCGCATCAGGTTGGTGTCGAGTTGGTCGAGTTCGATCTCGACGTAAAGAATTTTGTTCTGAATGTCCCAGGCTTTTTGCCGCACCAGCGTGTCCATCTTTTTGACCTTGCCGGTGTAGGCCTTGCCGGGGAAGGCGTCAATCGTGATTTCGGCGCGCTGGTCGAGTTTGATCTTGCCGATGTCCACCTCGGGGACGAAAGCTTCGGCACGAATCGTGTTGAGATCGGGGATGTCAATGATGGGCTGGCCTGACCAGACGTTTTCGCCGATCTGAAACTTGTCGCCGTTCCATTTGGTTTTGTAAACGACCACGCCGTCGCGATCGGCTTTGGCCTGGAAGTTGGCGCGGCCCTGATTGATCTGGGCGACTTTGTTTTCGGCGCGCGCCTTGCGGCTGGCAATGATGTTTTGCACGGCATCGCTGGATTTCTTGTGCCACTCCAGACGCTCTTGCAAGGCTTCGACTTCGCGGCGGGCTTGTTCAACCGCGAGTTGATCGAGTTCGATGTTGCGCGAGGCTTCGATGTCGGAACTGACGCGCTGTTTGAGTTTGAGCTTTTCGAAATTGTTTTCGGCTTCGGCCAGCTTGGCCGTGAGTTCCTGGCGTTCGAGCGAAATCTGCGCGGTCGTCTTTTCCAGTTCTTTGCTGGCTTGGTCGAGTTCGTTTTGAAAGCGCATTAAATCTTCGTTGATGCGTTGCGCGTCGAACATCAACAGCGGCTCGCCCTTTTTCACGTTGCGGCCTTCGGGGATGATGCTGACCAGTTGGAATTGCCAGTAATTGCTGAACGCTGGTGGGCCGCCAAAGCTTTGCACCGAGGTCGCGCGCAATGTGCCCGTCGTTTCGACGCGGAAGGAAAGTGTGCCGGGCGTGACTGTGATGGTCTCGGCTTCCGCGACAGGTTTGGCGAGACCGGCGGCGGCGAGCCAAGTGGTGGATTTGGGCGAACGGGCGAAGAGCAACGCGGCGGTCAGCAAGGCAATGATGCTGACGACGATGGTAAGGCGACGGATTGATTTCATAAAAAACTCTCCGCGAGAAAGTCCGGCAAGCTGCCAGCTTGCCGGATACTTGGCCGTAAAACCCAGTGTTCGTCAGCCGCGATGCCGACAAGCTGGCAGCTTGTCGGACAACTTCAGCGCCGCAGCAGCACGTGATCACCCTCGCGCAACGCGCCATTCGCGGCCACCGCATAATGAAATGCATCGGCGGCCAGGATCGTTACGGCAAGCGGGCGTTGTTCTTTTTCGCCTTCCAGCCGTGTCACCGTGATCGAATCTGCGCCGCTAAACGTCGCGGCGGCGCGCGGCACCAGCAGTTCGTTGTTCAACGTCCCGGTCTGCACCGTAACCTGCGCCGACATGCCGGGCTTCATCTTCTCGGTCAGTGTGCGGTCGAGCGTAAAGACGACGGTGAAGACTTTGGCTTTGGCCTGCCAACTGGCCTTGGCGGCGGTTTGCGAAATGTCTTTGACCGTGCCGGTGATTTCGATGTCGGGGTAACTGTCCAGCTTGACGCGCGCCTGATTGCCGACTGAAATTTTTGGGCCATCCACTTCGTTGACCTGGGCGACGACTTCCATCTCGGTCAAATCGGGCAATTGCACGACGGGCAAGCCGCCCCAGACGACGTCGCCGACTTGAATCTTGCGGCGTTCGTCCCAATGGTCGGTGTAAAGCACCATGCCGGCGGCGGGCGCTTTGACCTGCATTGCGCTCAAGCCGCTTTTGGCGAGGTTGAGCTGGTTTTCTGATTTTTGTTTCTCGATGGTTTTGACCTGCAACTCGGCGGCGAACTCACGTTTCTTCTGTTCGATCTTGGCGAGTTGGTTCTCGTATTCGGTTTTGGCTTTGTCGAGTGCGAATTGCTTTTCCTGATACTCGCGGCGCGGGACGACCTCGGCGGGCAGGCGGGCTTCGACTTTGGCTTTTTCGTAAGCGAGCCAGAGGCGGCTTAGCTCAACCTGGAAGTCACGCAATTGGCCTTCCTGCTGCGCGCTGGCCTTGATGATTTCATTCTCGGCGGCGACCAGCTTTTCCTCAGCATCTTTGATTTTGTTCAAGATGGAAGTGCTGTCGAGTTCGGCCAAGCGGTCGCCCGTTTTGACGAAAGCGCCTTCGGGCGGCAGCCAGGTGATCTTGGCCTCTTCGTTGGTGTCGGCGAAAACCGTGCGCGACCGTACCGCGCGCAATTCGCCGTCCAGCAGCAATTGTTTGTTGAGCGCGCCGCGTTTGATCGTCGCCAATTGAGGCGGCGGCGCTTCGGCACGCAAGAACGAAGGCATCTGCTGCCTCAGCAGATTTGTCGTGAACTGACGAGCGCGCAGAAACGCGGGCGTGAAGACGGCCAGCAGCAATAACAAGAGCAACACGAGGGCAGGCAACAGCCGCACAGGTATTTTCCGTCGCGCGGTTTTGGCATTGGCGGCAAGAGAAGCGACCGGCGGATCAGTGACCAAGCATTCACCTCCTGTCGTTACTACTGAGCAAGTCCAGCTTTCGTTGAAACACAAAATCCAAGGCACAAGCAAAGGCACCAACTAAGGCAGATGCAGCGCTAAACGCCGGAACCCAGGCTTTGGTTCCAGTGATTCCCAAAGGCCGCCAGCAGTTTGAAGAAGTCTTTCCGCACCTGCTATTCTCACCCGGCTCAAAAATTAAAATGACGAATGGAAGTGCAGCTTGAACGTTCAAACGGTCGCGGCCTTGCAGCCCGCTGGTTTACCGGCGCAACCGCGCAGTTATAGCAGCGCCGAAGCCTTCGCATATTGCGAGCGCATGGCGCGCGAACATTACGAGAATTTCCCGGTCGGCAGCTTGCTGGTGCCAAGGGCGCGGCGCAAACACGTTTACAGCATCTACGCTTTTGCGCGCACGGCGGATGATTTCGCGGACGAGGGTTACGATGACGCTGTGCTGACCGAGGCGAGCCGGTTGCAAGCGTTGAACGAGTGGGAGGTGCAACTCGCGGCCTGTTATCGCGGCGAGGCAAGTCGTCCGGTATTTGTTGCGTTGGCTGCGACGGTTAAAGAGTTGCAGTTGCCGGAACAGCTTTTCCGTGACCTGCTTTCCGCGTTCAAACAGGATGTCGTCAAACGCCGCTATGCCGATTTTGCCGAAGTGCTGGATTATTGCCGGCGCTCGGCCAATCCGGTCGGACGCTTGATTTTGCGGCTGTTCGATTATCGCGATGAGCATCTGGATGAGTTGTCCGACGCCATCTGCACGGCTTTACAACTCGCCAATTTCTGGCAGGATGTGGCCGTTGACATACAGAAAGATCGAGTCTATTTGCCGCAGGATGAAATGCGGCAATACGGGGTCAATCTTGACGATTTGCGGGCGCAGCAGGGCAGCGCGGAGTATTGCCGCCTGCTCAAATTTCAGGTCGAACGCACACGGGAATTGTTTGCGCGCGGCAAAGACCTGCCGAAGCTGGTCAGCGGACGATTGGCGCTGGAACTGCGGCTGACCTGGCACGGCGGCATGCGCATTCTGGAATTGATCGAGCGGCAAGCTTACGACACGCTGCGCGCGCGTCCGAAGCTGACTGGTTTTGACAAAGCGGTGCTGCTGAGTCGCGCACTGCTCAAACGATAACCAAAACGGTAGTCACGATGAAAGCAGTCCCCACGCACAAAATTTCGCTCACGCCCTGGCATTTGCGTGAACGCGCCTCGCATTTGCGCCACGATCTGGCGAAGACGGTGCAGTCCAATTTTTTCTACTCGTTTCTTTTCCTGCCCAAAGCCAAGCGCGATGCGATCATTGACGTCTATGGGTTTTGCCGTGCGGTGGACGACATTGTGGATGACATCGTCGAGCAAAACGGCACGGTCGAAGAGGCGCGCGCGGGGCTGAATGAATGGCGCGCGGAACTTGACGCGCTGTATGCCGGGCAGCCGGCCAAACCGATTGCGCGCCGCTTGCAACGGGTGCTAGCCCAATTCCCGCTGCCGCAGGAATACTTTGAAGAGATGATCAACGGTTGCGAGATGGATTTGCACCGCCATCGGTATGAAACCTTCGACGAGCTTTACGAATACTGCTATCGCGTCGCTTCGATCACAGGGCTGATGTGCATCGAGATTTTTACTTACCGTTCGCCGCAGACCAAAGAGTACGCCATCCATCTGGGACAGGCGCTGCAATTGACCAACATCCTGCGCGATTTGAAAGAAGACGCCGCTCGTGGCCGCGTGTATTTGCCACAGGAAGATTTGCGCCGGTTCGATTACAGCGAAACGGAACTGAATGCAGGCGTCGTCAATGACAACTTCCGCGCGCTGATGCGGTTTGAATGCGAACGCGCGCGCAGCTTCTACCAACGCGCCGCTGAGTTGTTGCCTGTCGAAGACCGCCCGACGCTGGTGGCCGCGCGCACGATGGGCAAGATTTACTACCGCTTGCTCGAACAGATCGAAGCCGTCAATTACGACGTCTTTCATCACCAGATTCGCCTGCATCGGCCCGAACGGTTTTTGATCGCGCTCAGCGAATGGGCCTTTAACGAGAGCGGCGGGCAAGGAAATGGCACGGGCGGAGATGGGGAGATAGGGGGACGGGGAGACGGGGGAACTTCACAGGGAAACGGCGCAACCTCGGAGCATTGGCAGTGACGCAACACGATTTGTCAGAGACTCTTCCCAGCGCCTCGCCGCTCCGTCATCCCCTCGTCATCATCGGCGGCGGCTTTGCGGGCTTGGCGGCAGCGGTGGATTTGGCTGAACAGGGACGCCATGTTTTAGTTCTCGAACGGCGCGGCTTTCTGGGCGGACGCGCCTATTCTTTCACCGACAAAACGACCGGCGCAGTGATTGATAACGGCCAGCATTTGATGATGGGTTGTTATCACCACACCTTAAACTTCCTCGGCAAAATCGGCGCGCTCGACAAACTCAAATTCCAGCCCAATCCCCGCGTAGATTTCCTGCACGAGCAAGCAGGTCACGCCAGCTTTCAATGCCCGAATTTGCCGGCGCCGTTGCACCTGTTGGCGGGTCTGGCCAGGCTGCAAAGCATCGGTTGGAACGACCGGCTGCGCGCCTTGCGTGTCGGCGTCGCTTTGCAGTTGATGAATGGCGACCGGCAGAAACTGGCCGATGTCACCGTGCGCGAATGGCTGAATGAGTTGGGCCAATCGGAACAGATGCAGCGCCGGTTCTGGGACATCGTGGCGCTGGCGACGCTCAACGAAACGCCCGAACGCGCCTCTGCCGATATGTTCGCACGCGTGCTGGAGCAGGCTTTTCTGCACACCAAACGCGATTCGACGATGGTCATTTCGCGCGTCGGCCTGAGCGAGCTTTACACGACGGACGCCCAGGCGTTTATCCAGGCGCGCGGCGGCGCGGTGCGGTTGAACGCCGAGGTCGAGCGGATTGAATTCAACGGCCCGCGCGTTACCGGTTTAACCTTGCGCGGGGGCGAGCAGCTTGCCGCTGAAACGGTCATCAACGCCGCGCCGTATTTCGCCTTGCGCCGAATGATCGCGCCGGATGTGCTGGCGGCGAGTCCCAGCTTGTGCCAATTGCCGGAGCTGAAATCCGCGCCCATCGTCTCGATCAATCTCTGGTACGACCGGCAAGTGACGGAATTGGAATTCGCCGGCTTGCTGGATTCGCCCGTCGAATGGGTCTTCAACAAAAACGCCATTGCGGGCGAACCCGTGCGCGAGTGGCAACACCTGGCGCTCGTCATCAGCGGCGCGCACGAGGCCGCCAAACAAACCAAAGAGGAATTGATCGCGCTGGCCGTGCGCGAAATGGAACGCTTCTTTCCGGCGGCGCGTCAGACAAAACCGCTGCATGCCTTTGTCGTGCGCGAACACGACGCGACGCTCTCGCACACGGTCGGTGTTGCGCGGTTGCGTCCGCCACAGCAAACCGAGTTCGAGAACTTTTACCTGGCCGGGGATTGGACGGATACCGGCTTGCCCGCGACGATTGAAAGCGCGGTGTGGAGCGGGCAAGAGTGCGCCCGGCGCATTTTGAACCGTGCGGATTGCTAGATTGCCGTCTGCCGCGCCTATCGCGTATCATCCACGCCGTCTTCCCCAAACTATGAAAGCAAATCAAGTTGGTTTTCCCCGGGCGCTTCAAGCGGTAACGGGTGTGCGCTGTGTTGCTTCGAGAGCAGCGTCTTTTGCTTGAAAGCGACAGCAGGTGAATGTGGTTATGCGTAGAGATTCTCAAAAATTGCGGGCCGTGGATGCCGAGGCTAGCGAAGAGTTGGAAGGGGCCGAAGCGATAGAAAGGGAAATCAGTTCGCCGGGGCGTTGGTCGCAGGGCATCATCATCTTGCTCGGCGCGTTCGGTTTGCAGCGCCTGCTGTCGTTCACGCCAGAATTGGTCGAACGGTTTTACAGTCGCATCTTCTTCCAATCTGTCGCGCGCATCATCGCCATCATCAATAAACCATTCGGGTTTTCCCTGGCCGAAGCCGGGCTAATCGTCCTGGTCATACTGCTTTCTATTTGGCTGCTGTGGGTGGCGCGCAAGTTCTGGCATGGCTTTCTGGGTTTCTTCGATTTGATCGCCTACTTGCTGTACCGCGCCATTTGGGCGGGCGGCTTAGTGATGCTGCTCTTTCTCGCGTTGTGGGGCTTTAACTACCAGCGGCAAACGCTGGCGGCCAACCTGAATCTGGCGGGCCGCGAAACCCGCCCAGGCGAATTGGAAACGATCTGCAACCTGATGATTTCGCGCCTCAATTCCAGTTATGAGATGACCCGGCTCAAACAGGATTGGGCCAGCGACAAGGGCTTGCCGATAAGCCGCCCGCAGCTTTACGACGCGCTGGAAACTTCGTATCAAAGTTTGAGCATGCTGGGCCGCGCGAGTCAGGCCGGGTTCGGCCCGCCCAAACCGCTCACCCTTTCGCCGCTGCTGAGCCGCTTTGGCATCAGCGGGATTTACAGCCCGTTTACCGGCGAAGCCAATTACAACGAAGAAGCGCCCGCCTGCGACTTGCCCTATGTCATCGCCCACGAAAAAGCCCATCAACGCGGCTTTGCGCGCGAGGATGAAGCGAACTTCATCGGCTTTCTGGCCTGTGTGAATGCGACAGATGCGTTCGTGCGCTATTCCGGTTATTTGCAGGCGATGCCGCGCGTGATGAGCGTGCTGGCAACGACGAATGCAGATGAATACCAAACGCTGTTGGCGCGCATCGGGCCAGGCGCGCGCACCGATTTGCAAACGCGGGCGGCCTTTTGGCACCAGCGCGAAAGCCGCGTGCTGGGCGAAGTCGCGCGCAAGACCAACAACACCTATCTGAAAGCCAACCGCGTGCGTTCGGGCATCGCCAATTACGACGAAGTGACGGCGCTGATCATTAACTACTTTCTCGCCTATCCGAACGGCGGACGCGAGCGCTTGCTGGTGACGGAAACGCCCGCCGCCAGCGCGAGTCCGGAAACAACGGCCAGCAAGCCACGGCAAACCCCAACGCCGCCGGCAGCGCGACCAACGGCCTCGCCTTCGCCCGCGGCAGGGCAGTCTGATCCGGGTGGATTTATTCCGTGATGCAAAACCATCAAAGTCGGTGCATTCACGCGCACTGCGCGCAGCAACCAACGGTGTTCAGAGTTCCGCCTTCAGGCAGTCAGCGGCGCGGCAGCGCCGGGTTGACGCATTGGCGGCGCGTTGACCACCTGAAGGCGGAACTCTGAACACCAGTGTGTCAGGGTTGCAGCTCCGGCGAATGCCCAGATTTCGGGTGCTTCGAGTTAGATTCAAATGAGCACGGCACAAACCTCTCTACAACCCAATCTACAAACACGCCTGAGCGACGCCCTGCATCGTGGCCAAGCTTACCTGCTCGCTCAGCAATATCCCGAAGGCTATTGGTGGGCCGAACTCGAAGCCAATGTCACGCTGACGGCGGAACTCATCATGCTGCACCGCATCCTGATTCACAGCGACGCGCGCAATCGGTACAGCAACGGCAAAGACCGCGCGGCGCAGATTCAACAGATGGCGCGTTATCTATTGCGCGAACAACGCGCACACGGCGGTTGGGAATTGTTTTTTGGCGATGGTGGCGAAATCAGCACGACGATTGAAGCCTACTTTGCACTCAAACTCTCTGGTTTATCCGTGGATGACGAACGGATGCAGCGCGCGCGCCAATTCATCGTGGCACGCGGCGGACTGACCAAGGCGCGCGTCTTCACCAAGCTGCATCTGGCTTTGTTTGGCGCGTATCCGTGGGCAGGGCTGCCGACGCTGCCGCCCTGGTTTATGTTTTTGCCGGCGTGGCTCCCCTTCAACATTTACACGATGGCGAGTTGGGCGCGCTCTTCGACCGTGCCGCTGCTGGTCGTGATTGATAAGCGGCCCGTCTATGACCTGGGCGTCAAGGCGGACGAATTGTTTGCGCCCGGCCAGACCGATGTCGCGCTGAAAAATAACGATGGCACGCTGGTTGGTTCGCTGTTCTTGCTGGCGGACAAGGCCCTCAAAACCTTAGATCGGTTGGGCATCGTGCCGCGCCGCGAAGCCGGAAACGCCGCCGCCGAACGCTGGGTGATCGAACGCCAAGACGCGCCGGGCGATTGGGCCGGCATCGTGCCCGCAATGATCAATGCGCTGCTGATGTTTCATGCGCTCGGCTATGCGGCCAAGCATCCTTACGTCAAACGCGGCCTTGATGCGCTGGATCGGTTTTGCATTGAAGAGGGCACTGTGCCGAGTTCGGAGGAAGCCCAGTACTTGCGCTTGCAACCGTGCATCTCGCCGACCTGGGATACGGCGTTGGGGATTGACCGCGCTCTTTGAGGCGGGCCTTGCGCCGACGCATCGGCGCGCCCGAGCGGCGGGCGATTGGTTGCTGACGCAACAGATTTTCCGCTACGGCGATTGGGCGGTGTTCAATCGCCAAGGCAAACCGGCGGGCTGGGCGTTCGAGTTCTACAACGACTATTACCCTGACGTAGACGATACGGCGGCGGTCATCATGGCCTTGCTACCGATACGCCTTGATGATGATGAATACAAGTTGGAGGCCTGCCGCGCCGCGACCGAATGGGTGATGACGATGCAATGCCGCGCGGGCGGCTGGGCGGCCTTCGACATTGATAACACGCAAGACCTGTGGAATCAGATGCCGTATGGTGATCTCAAGGCAATGATTGATCCGCCGACGGCTGATTTGACCGGGCGCGTGTTGGAATTGCTCGGTCATTGGCAACAACGCGGCGAGAAACTGTACCGCGACGAAGACGTGCAGCGTGCGATTCGCTTCCTGCTCAGCTTGCAAGAGAAAGATGGTTCGTGGTGGGGGCGCTGGGGCGTCAATTACATTTACGGCACCTATCTGGCGCTGGTCGGTTTGCGCGCGATTGCGCCGTATGCCGGATTCGATATGGACAGCGATTCCGTCAAACAAGCTGCCGCTTGGTTGCGCAGTGTGCAAAACGGTGATGGCGGTTGGGGCGAAACCTGTGAGTCATACAAACGACCCGAACTGCGCGGGCAGGGGCCGAGCACGCCTTCGCAAACTGCGTGGGCGTTGATCGGGTTGATGGCGGCGGGCGATTACGCGAGTGATTCGGTGAAGAACGGCGTGGCTTATCTGTTGGGCAGACAAAACGCCGATGGTAGTTGGCCCGAAGCCGAATTTACCGGCACGGGCTTTCCCGGCCACTTTTATATCAACTATCATCAATACCGAAATCAGTTTCCTTTGACGGCGTTGGGCCGGTACTTCCAGCAAATCAGCCGCGACTGATTTGAGCGAAACAAAAAAGAAGATTGAAGCCGAAAGCAGCTCGGCTTCTGGTATGAGACAGCAAAACGAGCCGGGAACAGCATGATTCCAGGGCAATAATGAAACGGATTCTTTTCTCCATCATCTTCGCCACAGGCTTAGGCTTGGTTTGGTTTCCAGAAGGCGCTCGACAGCAGGATTGGCCACAAGAACATCCCTCCATTGATTACCGCCACAGCCTCAGCAACGACCCGGTTGCGCGCTTGCAGCGGCAAATTGACAGCGGCGCGGTCAAACTCGAATACAACGAGGCGCACGGTTATCTGGAAGCCGTCCTCGAACAACTGAAGGTGCCCGCGACCTCGCAAGGGCTGGTCTTTTCCAAAACCAGCTTTCAATTGCATCGCATCATGCCTTCCAATCCGCGCGCGCTTTACTTCAACGATGAAGCGTATGTCGGCTGGGTCAACGGCGGCGACGTGTTGGAACTGGCTGCGGTGGACGCCAAGCTGGGCGGCGTCTTTTACACGCTGGAGCAGGAAAGGACGGCGCGGCCAAAGTTTCGGCGCAACGATGAATGCCTGCAATGTCACGCCACCAGCAGCACGCGCAATGTACCGGGTTTCGTTGTGCGGTCGGTTTATCCCGATGCGCGCGGTTATCCGATTGCGCCGCTGGGCGGTTTCATCACCACGCACAGCAGCCCGCTGCGCGAACGTTGGGGTGGTTGGTATATCAGCGGCACTCACGGCGCGGAGAAGCATTTGGGCAACCAGCGTTTTGACGAGCAAGGCGGCGCATATAACCCAGCCCAACTCGCCAGCCAGAATGTCACCAAGTTGGAGCCGCGCTTTAACACGCTAAACTACCTGACGCCGCACAGTGACCTCATTGCCCTGATGGTGCTCGAACATCAGACACAGATGCACAATCTGATTACCAAACTCAATTACGAAACACGCCGTGCTCTGTACGAACAACAGGCCATCAACGAAGCCTTGGGCGAAACGTCAGTGACCACCGCAGAAAGCACGCGGCGGCGCATCGCACACGCGGCGGAAGACTTGGTGCGCTATCTGCTCTTTGCAGGGGAAACGCGTTGGAGCGTGCCGCTGAGCGGCACTTCCGGTTTTGCCAAAGACTTCGCCGCGCAAGGCCCGCGCGACAAGCGGGGCCGTTCGTTGCGTGATTTGGATTTGAAGCAAAAGCTGTTTCGCTATCCGTGCAGCTATTTGATCTATTCGGAAGCCTTCGACGCTTTGCCGCCGCCCGCGCTGGAACAGGTCTACCGGCAATTGTGGCAAGTGTTGACCGGGCAGACACACGATAAAGACTTGGCTGCGCTTCCGGCGGCGGAGCGCCAAGCCGTACTCGAAATCCTGCGCGAAACCAAGCGCAATCTGCCCGCTTACTTTCAGGCCGGAAACTGAGAGAGCGTTTGGGCACGGAGTCTGAGGGGAACGTGAGCGCGAATTGGGACGAACGCTACAGGCGCAGTGAACATGGCAACGCTGACCCGCATCCATTGGTTGAGCGCGCCGCCTCATTGTTGCCGCCAGGACGTGCGTTAGATGTGGCCTGTGGAGTGGGGCGGCACGCCTTGTGGCTGGCCGAACGCGGCTGGCAAGTGACGGCAGTAGACGCTTCACGCGTGGCAATCGAATTGTTGCAGGCACGCGCGGCGGAACGTGGCTTGGCGATTGATGCATACGTTGCCGACTTAGAGCAAAGCGAATTCGTCATTGAGCCGAGGGCGTATGACCTGATTGTTGTGACGTGTTATCTGCAACGCGATTTGTTTCCGGCCTTGAAGGCAGGTGTGAAACCGGGCGGGGCAATCGTGGCTGTGATTGCGCTGCTTGACGATGATCCGGATGTGAAGCCGATGAATCCTGATTTCTTGCTTGCACCCGGCGAATTGCGCGCGCAGTTTGCGGGCTGGGAATTGCTGCACGATGCGGAAGTGAAAAGTGCAGGGAAGCGCGCCGTGGCTGAACTTATGGCGCGCCGCCCGCTCGAATGATCAGCGCTCCGCGATGACGCAGGCAGCCTCACGCCCTGGCTGCCGCGTTTCCACGCGCACGTTTTGAAAACCGACCCAACGCACCAGCCCGGCTATCTCTTGCACTTCTTCGACCTTAAATCCAGGAGCCAGCGCCAACGGGCTGTCAGAATGCAGCCGCAAACCCAAGACGAGCTTGCCACCCGGCTGCAGCACGCGTTGAATCTCGGTCAAATCCAATTCGGGATTGGGCCAGAATTGGTAGTTGTTGGCCGCGACGACTTTGCTGAAACGCGCGTATTCATAAGGGATGTTGGACACGCTGCCTTGCTGCAATTCGACGCGCCCGGCCTTGATGGCGGCTTCGTTGTGCTTGGCCGCTTGCGTGACCATCGTCATCGAGAGATCAACGCCCGCCACCAAGCCGCGCGTAACCTGCCCGGCCATCAATTCAATCGTCTTGCCGTGCCCGAAGCCAATCTCGAGCACTTGATCATCAGGAGCCAGCCGCAATTGCTCGACGGCGAAGCGGTTCATCGCTTCGTTTTTGTAAGCCATCAAGTGGCCGACCGCCGCGCCTACCCAACCGTCAGGACAAGCGAACTGTTTCCGCCAGCCGTGCGCGCCTCGGCAGCCTGTCGGTGAAATGATCGGTCGGTTGAATGGCAATAATGTATGCATCTGGTCCTCCTTACATATGGCTTCCAGTGGCTTCCAAGTGGTTCAAGCAGATTGAGAGAGAAGGCGTTATTTGAGCGACTTCGCCAGCCGCCGCCATTGCTCGCTTTCAAACATGGCGCGCACCGCGCGCAGTGTGCGCGCCGCCGCCAGTAATTCTGCGTCAGGGACTTCCTGGCGCATTTTCAAATGCAGCTTTTGTTCCCGGCGATTCATCGCGTCAACGGCTTGTTTGCCTTGCTTGGTCAATTGCACGAAGGGCGAACGTTTGTGCGCCGGGTTATCCGCCAATTCCAGATAGCCGTCCGCCACGAGTTCGTTGATCAGCGCCTGCACATGTTGGCGCGAGACGGCGCGGGCGCGGCTCATTTGCGGCACGGTCTGGGCGCCCGTTTCATCGAGCAGCCGCAAAATGGCGCGCAAGCCGCCGGACATTTCACCCTGATGATGCACCTGTTCGGCAACCAGTTTCAGCCGGTTGAACAACAGCCCGTTCTCATTGACCAAAATGTTAAAGGGCGTGTCCGCACAGGCGGCGGGCTTTGTCATTGGTTGACGCTGACGGTTGACGGAATCTGTTTGGCTCGACTGGCGCGAGTCTTTTTTCTTAGGTTTCGTCGCTGGCATACGAACGTTGTTACTTTCGGGTTCCGATAAATTGGTGACGGCAAGCAGATTGTCATAATGACAAGTTGGTTGTCAATTTGACTGGTGGCCTGTCAAAAAAAGAGGCTGGGTAATGGCCCGCTCCAAGATTAAGTCAGGACTTACGCAGAACCATTGCCACAGAGGCACGGAGTCACAGAGGAAAGGCCTGCCTGACTGGTAAACTCGCTCTCTTGCTCTGTGCCTCGGTGCCTCTGTGGCAAATTTCCGGCTTTTGCGTAAGTCCTATAAGTTTAACGATTGAATGACACGCGCAAAACGTGGCTGAATCAAATCTGTTCCGGATCAAAACCCAATTCACGCAATTTAGCGGCGAGCCGCGTGGCGCGTTCTGCTTCACGCGTGGCGCGCTCCGTTTCTTGCTTGGCGAATTGCGCTTGTTGTTGATGGCTTTCTGCTCCGGTGGGAATGACCTGTCCGGTGGCGTCACACCAGCGCAGCCAATCTTCTTCCCAGGCCTCGTAAGCGCCGTGCCAGATGGTGAGTTGCAAGCCGAGTTCGGGTAATTGGAAATCCGGGCGCAGCCGATAACGTTTGCCGAAGCCGCGTTCGTAGACGCGCAAAGGCTCAGCGCTCAACTCCCGGAACGGATCGAAGACGACGTAATAGGTGATGTCCATTTGGGCGTAGCGGCGCAATTTATGGGTCAATTCACCGCCGACCTGATTGGAAACCACCTCGACCACGACTTCGGGCGGTTTACCGAATTCCCAGAAAAAGTAGGAGCGATGTTCTTTGGCGATCCACTCCGGATTCACCCGCACATCCAGGCTCAGAAACATATCCGGCACCAGCGGCGGTTCGTGCACAGAGAAGAACAGGCCGACATTGGCATCCGCCAGAAAGGTGCGCGGGGCAGCGCTTTCTTCGCCTTCTGCTTCTTCAGCGGGCGGCGGCGTCCAGGCGTTGTAGATTGGTTCCACCAGCAGGCGTTGCTGTTTGGCTGCGTATAGATTGTCCACAGGGGTATCGTCCTCCGTAACGAGGTTGCTGACGAGTTCGGCAAAGTCGTAGGCTTTTTGCGTTCGTGTCGGTGACATAAATGCTCCTTGTTGGTCGAGTCAGGCGGAGGGTAGTGGATGGCCGTGGCAAAGGCAATTGTTGAGGAAAGCTCAGGTGCTGCGCTGGTTAATACAAACACGCGGCAACTTTGGCGCTGGCCGCGTGTTTGAAAGGCTTCAAATTAACGGTGTCGCTTATGTACCGCTGACGACCTCATCCAGCTTAAAGCTCAGGCTTTCCAGCATCGTCTTGTTGAGTTTGTAAACTGCCGGATTGCCGTCCACGCGCACATAAACGCTGTCGCCATCGGCGGCGGAAACATTCAGCCCGGCGGTTTTGCCGTCTTTGAACGTCAATTTGACGGTGACAGCGGGCTTCGCCAGTTTTGCCAAAATTGCGGCGGAGGGTTTATCCAAAACCTCTTCGGCTTTGGATTGCAGCGGCGTGAAAATCTTGAAAGCCGTGGCCTCTTTGTCTTTTTTGTCCGCCGGTTCTTTGATCAGCCATTTGGCGTGGTCTTTGTCGGCTTCGACGACCAACGTGCCATTCGGGTTTTTCAACTGCACGCGCGTCACGTCGTCCTGGCTGACTTTCAGGAATTCCTTGCTACGCAACGCGGCGAGTTTGACGTTGAGCTTGTCGTAAAGCGCCTTTTCGATTTTGTAGATTTGGGGCCGGTCAGAGACTTTGGCGTAATACTGCTCATCCACTTTCGAGCCGATGTTCAGCGCGCGCTCGCCGCCGGAGGTCAGTTGTGCCGTCACGCCGATTTTTGAGGCGTTCAACCCATATTTCGCCAGATCGTCTGCCGACTCGCTGACGACGTCAGCCGCTTTGGCAGACGTGATTTCGCTGAGCAGGCTGTTGACCTCAGTTTCTTCGGCATTGCCACTGACCGGCGCGGTCAATTTCCAGCTTTCGCCTTCTTTTGACAGGTTGACAGGGCCGGATTCGGTACTGAGCTTCAAACCCTTGATGTCGTATTGCGAGAGGCCGCCCAGCACACTGCGGTCACGCAGGTCTTTGAGGTCTTTGTCAGCGCTAGTGAGCAGCGAACCCGAAAGCGAGGCGATGCTCTGGCCGCTGTCAATCTTGGCGTAAACCGCCGAGCCGGAGAAATCCTTGTCGCCGAGTTCGATCTTGTGGCTCTGGCCGTTCTTGAGTTTGACTTCGAGTTTGACCTTCGGCTCGGTCAGGCCGAAGTTTTTCAACTGCTCTGCCGTGGCCGGAATGTCGCGCGTGATACGGGCGCTGACCAGATCGCCGATGATCGTATTGATGGTGGATTCGTCCGCCAGCGCATTCAGCGGCTGGGTGATCAGCCATTTGTTGTCTTTGTTTTCAAAAGTGACAGTCTGGCCCGCGCGTGTCAGCACGATCTGATTGATGTCCTCGCGGTTGAGCTTGAAGGCCTCGCGGCTCAGGTCCTTCTCTTCGTCGCGCGGTTTGCCCGGTTTGATTTCGGTGTAATAGACGAGCGCCCCGCCGAGCAGGGCGACTAAGAACAGAATGAGAGTGCTTTTTTTCATAAGACAGAGTAGTCAGTAGACAGTAGACAGTAGACAGTAGACAGTAGCGAGCAGCCGGTCTACCGACTACTGACTACTGACTACTGTCTACCTACGCTTCCACCAAACATACGCGCCCGTGCCCATCACCAGCAGCGGCAGCAGGGCGACGCTGAACCAGAAGAACATGCGTTGCTGGCCTTCGCTCATGGTGACGCTGCGGCTGGTGGCGCTCTTGGGGCGGATGGCGATCAGGTCTTCGTCCTGTGCCAGCCAGTTGACGCAATTGAGAAAGAGGTCGCCGTTGCGTTGCGCGCGGATTGCGCCATCCGAGGCGAAATCGGAATCGCCAATGACGACCAGCCGCGCTTCTTTGTTTTCGCCCAAACTCTTGCTGCCGACAACGCCGATGTTGACCGGGCCTTTGGTATCGGCGCCATCGAACTTGGGTTGAACGTTCGGTTTGATTTCAGTCTCGCCCCAGCTTGATTCCGAAGTCGTCAGCAACGATTGCGTGTTGACACCGGAGTTACTGGCGCTGCCGACTTTGACCTCGCGCACGTAGGGGAAAATCGTCATCGAACGGTTGAACCCTTGGGTGATCGGATGTGAGCCGTAACTTTGCACCGCCGGGGCCACCGGGCCGCCGCCGCCAAAAAGCTGGCTGGCTAGATTGAAATCGAGCACGGTGTTGTTGCCGAGCACTACATTCCAGGCTTTGAGCACCGAGTCGAGTTGCGGGTCGGTTTCGGGGTCGAGCATCAAAAAGGCCTTGCCGCCGCCATCCAGATACTTGCCCACGGCGGACGCTTCGGGTGGCAGGAAGCCCTGTTTTGGCCCGGCCACGATCAGCACGGCGCATTCCGCCGGGACGGTGCCACCGCCCGTGACCATATTGATCGTCTTGGTTTCGTAATTCTCGGCTTTGAGCTTTTTGTCCACGCTCGAAAACCCGCCGCCCTGTTGATCGGCGGATGTCAGTGATTTCTCGCCGTGGCCTTCAGTGAAGCAGATCGTTTTGAGTTTGTCGCGCGTGACTTTGAGGATGGCGTTGGTGATGGCCTGTTCGTTGATCTGCCCGGCTTCGAGCTTTTCGGTACGGTCGCCCGCTGCCACGAAGGTGTCGCCATACGCGGTCGCTTTGTATTGCTTGGCGACTTCGGGTTTGGTGCCGGGGTCAACCAGTTCGTAAGTGATACGCCGGCCCGCGCCCTTGTACTCTTCCATCAAATCTTTGAGCGCGGTGTCTTCCTGCTTGTCGAATTTGACGATCTTGACGTCCTTGGGCAGCGCGGCGGCGACTTTGCGGGTTTGTTCCGACAGGCTGTAAAGCTGCTCGCTGGTCAGGTCAAGGCGTTTGTGGTGGCGGTAGCCCAGGAAATTGGCGAGGGCCAAAATGCCGATGACGGCAATGGTCAACACGCCCATATTCGTGCCCAGCTTGCCCGTGCGGCTAGTGAAAGTGCCTTTGATGGACTCAAAATTCAAAGCCAGGCCTGCAACCAGCAGCAGCGCGCCGATGATGACGAGCCATAAATTGAAGCCCCACAGGCCCTGCACCGAATAGCGTACCAACCCGCTAATGACCAATGCTGCGCCCAGCATCAGGCCCAGCTTGCCGATTTCATTCCGATTGGTATTCATAGATTCAATCTCAACACACAAAGGTCTGATTCAAACTTTACTCAATACTCATAACTCACGCTGGCTGTAGGCCGCTGCTAAGGCGTCTCGGCCAGCGCGTATTCAAAGTCATAAAAATGTTTGCCGTCGGCGATCTTGATCGCCAGCCTGCCCGACAATCCCACGAGTTCATCCGTGCCCGAATCCGGCACGACGCTGATGTTCTGTTCCGGCACGCCGCGATTCATCGTGCTGCTGTGTTGCAACACGAAACTGCCCTGGCACCCATGCAAGGTTCCCGTGACCAGTTCCAGCGCCACATAACCCGCCGAATTTTTGACGGCGGTTCCGGCGGCCAACATCTGGCCTTTGCTCGTGCCTTCGAGGTCGCCGTGGAATTGCTTGTCGAGCAACATCCGGCCAAAGGGCGAGGCGATAGCCTGGTCATCTTGCGGCGTCAGCTTTACTTCAAAGGCGCCGGTCGCTTGCGTAGTCATGAACTTCTCCTTCTTGTCTGATTAGGCACGCCGCCAACGCATCGAATCGAGCGTGCGCAACGTCAGGAACAAGCCCAGCACGATCAACGAGAGGTAAAAGATCAAGCTGGTCGTATCAATCACGCCGCGCGTGAAATCGTCGAAGTGCCGCAGGATCGAGCAGTATTGCAACACCTCGCCATACCAGGTCGTCGAACCGCGCACGCCGAAATCCAGCACCCAGAGCAGCAAGAACGAGACGAAGGTCACGACCGCCGCGATGATCTGGCTTTCGGTCAGCGCCGAGATGAACGAACCCAGCGCAATTAGCACCGCGCCCAGCAGGAAGATGCCCAGATAGCCCGACCAAAGCACTTTCCACGGCATGGCCGGATCGCTGTAATAACCCATCACCACCTGATAAAGCAGCGTTGGCATCAGCATAATTGCGAACAGCGACAGCGAAGCGAGGAACTTGCCCATCACGATTTGGAATTCGGTGATCGGCGAAGTCATCAGCATCTCCATCGTGCCGCGTTTGCGCTCTTCGGCATAGACGCCCATCGTCAGCATCGGGATCATAAACAGCACGATGGTGCTGATGACGCCCGTGAAGTTGCGCATCACCAGACTGGGCACGTCAATTTCGGGCGGCGGCCCCATCTGGCGCTGTTGCATCATCGCCTGCATGGCTTGGGCCATCAGAAACGACAGGATGTTTGAGAAGAAGTAGCCGGCAATGAGCAGGAAGAAGCCGATCACGATGTAAGCAATCGGCGAAACGAAATAGCTGCTCATTTCGCGGCGGAAGATGGCAAGAATACCTTTCATAGTAGTCAGTAGTCAGTAGTCAGTAGTTGGCAGTCGGTAAGCAGCAGGCAGCAGTCGGTAGCGTCGAACAGTGAACCAAAGCTACTGACTACTGACTACTGACTACTGACTACTCTTTTCCGCAGCCGCACTTTCCTGTGTGGTGAGTTGGCGGAAGATGTCTTCGAGGCTCAGATTGACGGCGCGCAGTTCGAGCAATTCAAACCCACCGCCGACGATGGTGGCGGCCACCTTGCTGCGGACGTCAATGCCCGGCTCGCTTTCGATATTCGCAGCGACCAAATCGGTGCCTTCGTGCGTTTCGGTGGTGACGCGGTTGACGCCTTCGACCGTTTCGAGTTTGGTCTGCAACTCTTCGGCATTGCCGCGCGCCTGCACTTGGACGCGCTCGCTGCCTTTCATCTGCGTGGTCAGATTGTTGGGCGTATCAATCGCGGCGATTTTGCCTTTGTTGATGATGACCACGCGGTCACAGGTCATCTCGACTTCGGGCAGGATGTGCGTCGAAAGGATGATCGTATGATCACCCGCCAGACCCTTGATCAGCTTGCGCACCTCGATGATCTGGTTCGGGTCTAGGCCGACGGTGGGTTCGTCCAGGATTACCACGTCCGGGTTATGGACGATGGCCTGGGCGATGCCGACGCGCTGTTTGTAACCGCGCGAGAGCCGTTTGATCAGCTCGTCCTTGCGTTCGGTCAAACCGGTCAACCGCATGGATTCTTCGACGCGGTTGGGGATGTCGGCGGCCTCGACGCCTTTGATGCGGGCGACAAAGGTCAGATAGTCGCTGATCATCATCTCCGGGTAGAGCGGCGGCGTTTCGGGCAAATAGCCGATGCGCTTACGCACGTCCATGGATTGGTCGAAGACATCGAACCCGGCAATGCGCGCGGTTCCGCCTGTCGCGGGCAGGTAGCCCGTCAGGATGCGCATTGTGGTGGTTTTGCCAGCGCCGTTGGGGCCGAGAAAGCCCAGGATCTCACCTTTTCGACTTTGAAAGAAATGTCGTTGACGGCGCGGGCTGCGCCGTAGCTCTTCGTCAGATGCTCAACTTCGATCAAGCTTGCCTCCGAACTGATTTATGCAGTTGTCTGTCGCGTGATGTAATGACTACGAAGGCGCAGATTCTATGCGGCGCTTGGGAGGCCGTCAAGAGGCGGCTTTTGGCGCGAAGCTGCGAGGCGGTACCGCGCGCGTCAGCAAGCGGCCATCAAGGGGCTGACGCACTAGGCAAGAAGGGCTGCGTCTCCGCTTGCTGACGCGCGCGGTACCGCCTCGGCACTTGTGGATGAGCGGCGCGGCTCCTAAAATGCCGCCGCCAGCGTGACGCCGCGCCAACTCATCAAGCCATCACGCTGAGAAAGCGTTCTGATCCTTTTCAGCAATTCGGGGGAAGCCGGGGCTTCCCCATCCAGCAAGGCCGTCATTACCAGGAGGTCTTATGCGCCTTTCGTTTTCCAGCCTGAGCAGCGCCGCGTGCGTATTGCTTGGTTTGTCCGTCGTGTCTTCCGGGTTCGCCCAAACCAAACCGGCCGCTACCGGCGTCATCGCGGGCCGCGTCATGATCGGCGAGAAACCCGCCGTCGGCGTGCTCGTCGGGTTGGTGCGTGCCGAACCCAACAGCCCCTCCACGGGCGGAGCGCTGGCCAAAGACGCCACCGACAACGACGGGCGATACCGCCTAGCGCAAGTGGCCGCCGGCAATTACCGCGTCACGCCGCTGACCCCCGCGTATGTCTCGCCCGCTGACAGCCCCGGTTTTTCTGAACAGGGAAAGACCGTGCAGATGCGCGAAGGCGAGGCGGTCGAGAATCTCGATTTCAAACTCATTCGCGGCGGCGTCATCAGCGGCAAGGTGACCGATACCTCCGACAAGCCCTTGATCGAGGAACGGCTGACCGTTTGGAAATTGGAAGCCGGTGGTCGCAAGAGTTCGTGGAGCGCGGCGGGCACAGGCTTTTATATGATGATGACCGATGATCGCGGCGTCTATCGGTTATTCGGCTTGCCAGAAGGCCGCTATCTGATTGCGGCTGGCGTGACGGGCGCGTCCAATGTTTCTTTAGGCCGAGGCCGCGCGTACCGGCGCACATTTTACCCCGACGTTACCGACGAGAACCAAGCCAAACCCATCGAAGTCAGTCCCGGCAGCGAGACCAAAGATATTGATTTGCGTTTGGAAGCCGAATCTACGACCGGCCATACGGTAGTCTTGCGCGTAGTGGAGGCCGAAACAGGCGCGCCGCTGGCAGGGCAGGGCGTGATGGTGAGCGCGCTGCAAAATGAACGGCAATCCGGCGTCAGCAGCATGCTTTATACCGATGCCAATGGCGTCGCGCGCTTCGATCAGTTAAAGCCTGGCCGTTACGGCGCAACCCTGCGCGGCGGCGCGACGCCCAGTGAGTACTTCAGTGAAATGGTGAAATATGAAATAACCGACAGCGATGTCGAGGGGCTCGAAATCCGCGCACAACGCGGCGCAACGCTGAGCGGCAAAGCCGTGATCGAAGGCAACGCCGATCCCACGTTAATGGCGAAACTGGTTGAATTGCGGCTTAGCGCCTATTCCGTTCCCCTCAATCGCGGGCCGGGCGCGCCGCCACCGGTTCAGATAATTCCACAGGGCACAAAGATAAATCCCGATGGCAGTTTTCGTGTGAGTGGCATTGCGCCCGGACAGGCACGCTTTGGCACTTCCAACTTTGGCGGGCCAGCGTCATTCACGTTGCTGCGTGTGGAACTGGATGGCATGCCGCAAAAAGACGGCATCGAGGTTGTGGCCGGGCAACAAGTGACTAACGTCCGGCTCCTCTTCGGCTACGGCCAGGCCAGCGTGCGCGGGCAACTCGAAATCGTGGGCGGCACGTTGCCCGAGGGTGCGCGTGTGTTTGTCAGTGCGCGCCGGACGGACGAGCAAAATATGGCGGGCAAGGGCGCGACCGTGGATGCGCGCGGGCGCTTCGTGATCGAAGCCCTGATTCCCGGCGAATATGAACTGATCCTGACGGCCTCGCCGCGCATGATCGTCACGCAAGGGCCGGATGGAAATTTCGGCACATCCAACCAACCCACGCCGGGCTTGCCGCGCTCTGTCCGGCAGAAAATCACCGTGCCCGCCGTTGGCGAAGTCACGGTCAGCCTCACGCTCAACCTGGCCCAACCGGAGAAACAGCAATGAAACATGCGCTGCTTGCCCTGTTTGCCATGTTTAGTGGACTCCTCTGCGGTGTCCCTTTGGTCGCCCAAACGCCCAGCCCAACCCCCGCCGCAGCCGCACGCAGCGGCACAATCAGTGGTCGTGTATTGGGCGAAGATGGCGCGCCCGCCGCTTTTGTCACGGTGACGGCCTATGTGACGGGCGTGCGGCAATCCAACTCGCGCGCGGTGCTCACCGATGCGGAAGGCAATTTCAGCTTGCGTGATTTGGTGCCGGGCAGCTACCGGCTGAATGCTTCCGCGCCGGGTTATGTCTCCAACAATGACCCGGCGGAGGCGAGCACCTATCACCTCGGCGACACGGTCACGCTCAATCTCGTCAAAGGCGGCGTCATCACGGGCCGCGTCACGACGGGCACCGGCGAACCGGTGATTGCCCTGCAAGTCTCAGCCTTGCGCACGCGCGATGCCGAGGGGAAAGCGGTGCCGCTGAGTTATAGCGGACACCCGGCCTTCACTGATGATAACGGCGTCTACCGGATTTATGGGTTGCGCGCCGGTTCGTATCTGGTCATCGCCAATGAACAGGGTTTTTTCTTCAGCAGTATGGCGTCGGCTTTCGATGGCGATGTGCCGGTGTATTACCCCTCGTCAACACGCGACACCGCCAGCGAAGTGCCAGTGACGCACGGCAGCAGCGCCAGCGGTATTGACCTGCGTTATCGCGGCGAAGCCGGTCGCGTCATCAGCGGCAAAGTTTCTGGCGTGGTCGAAGCGGGCAATAGCATTAGCATCACCAATGTATCTATTTCATTGCGGCAACTCGCCAGCGGCCAGCAAGTGGCGAATGGTTCATCCATGCCCCAAGCCGGAGCCGCCGTGTTTGAACTGCGCGGCATCCCCGATGGCGATTATGAAATCATGGCCGCGTTTTACGACCGGGTGAAATTTGCCGCTTCGCCCTGGCGGCGCGTGCAAGTGCGCGGCACAGATGTCACGGGTGTTGATCTCACCTTGACGCCGCTCGCTTCGGTGACGGGTCGCGTCGTGTTGGAAGCCGCCGCGCCAAATGTAAAAGCAGATGAGCAGGCGGCGCAGAAGTGCACGCCGAAACGGCAGGACGCGCTCGAAGAAGTGCTGCTGCGCTTGCAACGCGATGAAGGCAAGCCCGGTGAAAGCGCGCTGACGAGCTTTGTTTCTGCCGAGGCTGCGCCTGACGGCAAGGGCGCTTTCACGCTGAATAGCTTGCAAGCGGGCCGCTATCGCATGCTTTTGAGCTTGCCGAGCGAAGCCTGGTATGCCAAAGCCATCACGCTGGGAAGCGCGCCGGTGGCAGCCGCACCCGGACGCCGGTCAACGGTTGAGCCGAACAGCGGCGGCAGCAATTTGTTCACGCTCAAAACGGGCGACAACCTGGCCGGCGTCACGATCACGCTGGCGGTGGGGGCGGCGGCCTTGCGCGGACAGGTTGTCAGCGGCCCGGACAATGGCAAAGTCACCGCCCACGTGCGCGTGCATTTGCTGCCGGCAGAGGCTGCTGCCGCCGAAGACCTGTTGCGTTACGCCGAAACGCTGGCGCATGGCGATGGCACGTTTCAATTCAAAAATCTGGCTCCCGGCAAATACTGGCTGCTGGCGCGCTTATTGGGCGAAGACGAATCGCGCGAACGTCCCACGCGCCCCCTGGCTTGGGATGCCACCGAGCGCGCCCGCTTGCGCCGCGAAGCCGAAGCCGCCAAACAGGAAGTTGAATTGAGCGCTTGCCAAACGCTGGCGGATTTCAAATTGCAGTTCACGGCGGCGGGCCGCCCGCGTTGAGCAAGAGTGTGGGTAAGCAGGCTGGCCCGCATGCCTTTAAGCAAGGCATTCTCTATTCTCCATTCTGAAGCAGCGGCAACACTGGCACATGACCTCTTTGCTTATGGCAGTTTGCAGTTGCGTGCGACTGGGCCCGCGCGCGATGCCAGCGTAGGGCAGGTTTTCAACCTGCCCTACGCTGGCATCGGACGGGCAGGTTGAAAACCTGCCCTACAACTTGCTGGGTCGCACACAAGTGCAAATCGCTCTAAGAATGGAGAATTGAGAATTGAGAATCGAGAATGGCAGTGGCCCAACGCTGACAAAGCTGCTGAAGTACGCACACGCTTCAAATATTTCGGGAACCTTTGGATCGTCTCTGGGGAAATGAAGAGGGCAGCGTCCAGACGTTCGGCGTTTCCATCAATCCAGACAAGCCGTCAACATCAGGAGGGTTTATGAAACTTTCGCTTACAACTTTGCGCCACATCGGGGCGCTCTTCCTTGGCCTCGCCACCTGTGTGCCGGTGAGCGCGCAATCCAATAACGCAGCCGCCAGGCCGACGGGCACGGGCGTGATCTCGGGCCGTGTTTCGATTGGCGAAAAGCCTGTTATGGGTGTAGTCGTGGGATTGATGAACGGGCAAACCTTCAATGTCAGCGACACTGGCGCGGTCGTCAAAGCGACCACTGACGCCGAGGGCCGCTATCGCATGAATCAGGTGCCCGCCGGCAGCTTTCGCGTCGCCGCGCTCGCGCCGGGTTACGTCCAGACGGCGGATAACGCGCTGCCCTTCGAGCAGGGCAAAGCCGTCAATCTGCGCGAAGGCGAAACCATCGAGAACATGGATTTCACCCTCGCGCGCGGCGGCGTCGTCACCGGCAAAGTCATGGATCCGGCGGGCAAGCCGTTGGTCGAAGAGCGCCTCAGCGTTTGGCAATTGGATGCGCAGGGACGCAAGACTTCCTGGAATCCGCCGGGCGCGGCCTTCCCCATGATTCAAACCGATGATCGCGGCCTGTATCGAATTTATGGTTTGGCCGAAGGCCGTTATCTGCTCGCCGCCGGTACCAGCGGGGCCGACAACGTGATTGTCACGCGCGTCAGCGGCACGACCTATAAACGCACCTTTTATCCCGACACCACCGACGAGACCCAGGCCAAAGCCATCGAAGTCTCGGCGGGCGGCGAAGCCAAAGACATTGACATCCGCCTGGTCGCCGACACGGTCAAAGGCTTCGGCGTGTTGGCGCGCGTCGTGGATGCCGACACCGGCGTGCCCGTGCCCAATGTCAGGCTGATGTATTCGGCCATACGCGGCGAACGCGGGGTCATGGGCGGCAGTATGGTGATCGCCGATCCGCAAGGCATAGCCCGGCTCGACGGCCTGCCAACGGGCCGTTACAGCCTTACGATTACCAACATTGGCGTGGGCGGCAGCGCGCCCAGCGATTATTTCAGCGACCCAGTGGCCTTTGAGATTCTCGACGGTGATGTAGAGATGGTGGAAGTGCGTGCCAAACGCGGCGCGACGATCAGCGGTGTGGCCGTTGTCGAGGGCGTAACCGATCCGACAGTGTTGGCGAAACTGAGCGAATTGCAGGGCAGCGCCTTTTCCCGCCCCAGCACACCCAGCGCCACCAGCATGCCCAGCTTTGGTTCCAACTTCAAAATCAACCGCGACGGCAGCTTTCGTCTGAGCGGTCTGGCGCCGGGCAAAGTGCAAATCAACCTAGCGAACGGGCGCACGCCGACGGGCTTTTCGTTGCATCGCATCGAAGTAGAAGGCACGCCGCAACAGGGCGGCATCGAAGTCGCCGCCGGACAGCAACTCAACAACGTGCGGCTGGTGCTGGTTTACGGCCAGGGCGTGGTGCGCGGCCAAGTGCAAATCGTCGGCGGCCAATTGCCCGAAGGCGGGCGGGTAATGGTTTCAGCCCGGCGCACCGACAGCCAAGTGACCGGCGGCGGTGGCCCGGCCAGTCCGGTGGATGCGCGCGGCCAGTTTGTCATTCAAGGCCTGTCTGCTGGTGAATACGAACTGACGCTGACCGCCATGCCGAAGATGACCATGACAATGGTGACAACCAGCAGCGGCAACACGGGCGGCAATCCGGCCAACACGGGCACGACGGTTGTCACGACCACCACTACCACGCCGCCGACACCGAATCCTGCGACTTCTGCCACGCCCGCCTTCACGCCGAAAACCGTCAAGCAAAAAGTGATCGTCCCTGCCGTTGGTGAAGTGCCCGTCGCCATGACGCTCGATCTGACACCCGCGCCGCCGAGGGGGAACTGATGCTGAAACACAAAATGAAAGGCCGTGAGTCAGAGATAGAGCAGTGCCCTGCTAAAAGCCCTGCAAGGGCGGAATTCAATAGCCGTGGGCAACGCCCACGGACGGGCGCAATGACACACCAAGCCCTGAAAGGGCGTAAGCAAACGTCGAATGTCGCCCTTTCAGGGCTTGGTGTTTTTCCACACTCATACCTGGGGCGGCGCAACGCTTGCCCCCGGCTATTGAATGTTGCCCTTTCAGGGCCGGTTGCAAATGCCACCTGGATGCGGTGCTTTACTCTGTTGTGTTTACTGCTGATTGTTTCGTTCACGCAAACCAACTTCGCCCAACAACCCGAAATTGCTTCGGCACGCACCGGCGCGATCACCGGGCGCGTCTTGAACGATGAAGGCGCGCCGGTCGCGGGCGCTACGGTCAGCCTCGGCATGGTCACCAACACACCGCAAACCGGGCGCACGGCGACGACCGATGCCGAGGGCAATTTCGTCTTCCGCGATTTGCCCGCGCGTTCTTATCGCCTGTTTGCCGCGCAGCCGGGATACGTCACCGATTTCGATTCGGTCAACGCCGCCTTCTATCACATCGGTGACAACGTCACGGTCAATCTGGTCAAGGGCAGCGTCATCACTGGGCGCGTGCTCAATGGCGTGGGCGAACCGGTCATCGCGGCGACGGTGAGCGCGCAACGCGTGCGCGATCCCGAAGGCAAACCCTCGCAAGTCAGCTTCAGTTCGGCGCGGCCCGCCCAAACCGATGATCGCGGCGTTTATCGCATCTACGGATTGATGCCCGGTTCATACATCGTCGTCGTCAACAGCGGCGCGGGGTTCACGACGTTTCGGGCCTCGCCCTATGATGGCGACTCGCCGGTCTATTACCCCGCCGCGACGCGCGACACGGCCAGCGAAGTGCAGGTGGCCGCCGGCGCGACGGCCAGCGGCATTGACATCCGTTATCGCAGCGAACCCGGCCACATCATCAGCGGCAAACTGACGGGCGCGGTCGAATCAGCGCGCGGCTCTGTCAGTGTGAACGTGACCCTGCGGCAAGCGGGCAGCGGCAATGTCGTCGCCAATGGTTTCGGCGATGCGGCGGGCGCGACGCAAACGTACAACCTGCGCGGCGTTGCGGATGGCGACTATGAGATCACCGCCACACGCTTCGACAACGAGAACGGCGCGGCAGCCACTCCACGTCGTATCACCGTGCGCGGTGGCGATCTGACCGGGGTGGATTTGGTGTTGAATCCGCTCGCCACCTTGGCGGGTCGCGTCGTGCTGGAACCGGCTGATCCGGCCAATGCCGAAGCTGGGAAATGCAATCCCAAACGTCCGCCAGCGTTGGAAGAAGTCACGCTGCGTTTGCAGCGCGATGAAGCCCGACCGCCCGAAAATCTTTTTCCCGGCTTCAGCGCGAGCGATGCCGCGCCTGATGAAAAGGGCGATTTCAAACTGGTCAATCTCGCGCCGGGCCGCTTTCGCCTCGTGCCCGCGCTGCCGACGGATGCCTGGTATGTCAAAGCGCTAACCACTGCTGCCGCTATCCCGGCCAGCGCCGCGCGCCGCGCCGCGACACCGGTCGGGTCAGCCGCCGCCGCTGCTCCGGCCATCACCGCTGCCGTGGGTGCGGTGACGCTCAAAGCGGGCGACCGGCAAGCTGGTGCGACCGTCACGCTGGCGAGCGGCGCGGCGGCGTTGCAAGGGCAACTCATTGGCAAAGACAACGCGAAAAGCGCCGCGCGGTTGCGCGTACATCTCGTGCCTGCTGAAACTGCCTCTGCCGAAGACCTGCTGCGCTACCGCGAAAGTCTGTCGCGCGCCGATGGCGCGTTTGAATTCAAACACCTCGCGCCCGGCAAATACTGGCTGTTGGCGCGCCCGCTCGCCGATGATGAATCGAGCGAACGCGCCCCACGTCCCGCCGCCTGGGACAGTGCCGAACGCGCGAAATTGCGCCGCGAGGCCGAAGCCGCCAAACAAGAGGTCAGCCTGACCACTTGTCAACGCGCGGCGGATTTCAAATTGCAATTCACGGCTCCGGTCAGAGTGCGGTAAGATCAGGGTGCGCCCCTCAATTCGCGGGCGCACCCTGATTCATCACCGTGCTTTTGCACTTACCGGAGTTGACTCATGCCAAAACTTTTCCTACGGCTGGCCTGCCTCAGCTTGTTACTGCTCAACGCCAATCCCTCTTTCGCGCAGACCCCAACACCCGCGCCCCAACCACTCAATTGTTCGATCAGTGGCCGGGTAACCGTGGCCGGTAAACCGCTGGTCAATGCGCGCGTCACGTTGCTGGAAGCCAACGCGACGCGGCCTGATTTGGTGGCGAACGGCCAGGCGGGCGACTTTTCCGTCAAGACCGTGACCGATGCCGACGGGCGCTATCAGTTGCGCGACTTGCCGCAAGGGAAATATGCCGTGCGCGCCTTGTCGTCGGCCTATGTGCTGGGGGCGGCAGAGCGCTACGATCCCTGGTCGCAGCAAGCGGGCGGGCGGCTTGTGACGCTCGAAGCGGGCGAGCAGCGCACGGAGGTTGATTTGGAATTCGTGCGCGGCGGCGTCATCACAGGCCGCCTCACCGACGCGCGCGGCAAGCCGGTGATTGAGGAAGGCATTCACTTGATTGAAATGCGCGATCCCCAGCGGCCCGATTATGCCCAGGGTAGTTCGACGATCATCGGCGACCAAACCGATGATCGCGGCGTGTATCGGCTCTTCGGCATTCCGGCGGGGCGCTACGCCGTGGCGGTTGGCATGGGCGTCGTCAAATCTGAGCACAACAATCTGGAATTCAGAGGGAGGTTGACGCGCGCGCTGGTTTTCTATCCCGGCGTGCCGTCGTTGGATAAGGCCAAGATCATTGCGGTGAACGAGGGCGACGAACTGACCGGAATTGATTTCAAACTGGCGGACGAAGCGCAAGCCGAGACCGTGGCTGTGACGGGGCATGTGATCGAGGCCGAGAACGGCAAACCTGTGCCGAAAGTAAGCCTTTTGCTGGAGAGCAAAGAAAGCGCCGACACGCCGCGTGATAGTCGCATTGCCCAAACGGATGCCGAAGGCGAGTTCCGCTTCACCGAGTTGAAGGCGGGCGGTTACACCTTGGGATATTCGCAAGCTTATCAAACGTCAAAAGCCACTGCCGTTGCTGACGGCTTTTATGGCGAAAGCCTGAGCTTTACCGTCGGCGCTGAAGCAGTCAATGGATTGGAATTGCGCTTGCAGCGCGCGGCTTCAGTGAGCGGCGTGGTGGTGGTGGAAGGACAAGCGACTTCCGGCGACGAGCAGTTGATGCCCTATGGCATCAGTGTAATGCCAGTCTATGAGGAATTGTCCGAAGAAGAGCGCAACAAAAACCGCAGGGAACTGAACTATGCCCAGGCGACGCTTGGGGCCACAGGTCAATTCAAACTGACCGGCTTGCGTCCGGGGCGTGTGCAGTTGCAGTTGGTAAGTGTGACGGACAGGCCGGGCCGCTTTATGATGCGGCGGATCGAACGGAATGGCGCGCCTGTCAGTGGCATCCTTGAAATCGGCGCGGCCCAGCAGTTGACCGGGTTGCGCATCAGCGTCGTGCGCGGCACAGGCCGATTGCGCGGGCAAGTCGAATTGGTCGGCGCCTTGCCAGCGGGCTATCGAATGCAAGTGGATGTGCTGGCAGAAGAATTCAAGCGCCGCCTCAATAGCGGTGAAGAGACGATGATCAGCGGAGGCGACCCCCGGCAGGGGAGTGCCAGCGTGGACGAGGCCGGGCGCTTTCTGATTGAAGAATTGCTGCCGGGTACTTACGAACTACGATTCATGGCCTGGCCGCCGCCGTCTCAGCGCGACCTGCCTATGTTGAATGATGAAATGACACAGCAGGTTTCGGTCAACGCCGAGGGCACGACAACCGTCACCGTCAAGGTGGATTTCACACGCAAACGTCCGCAATGAATATGATCTGGCAACGATCAAAAAGGAGCGAGGCAGTGCCTGGCATCTGGCTGCTGCTTTGGTTGGCGGCGTTCAGCGTCGTGACGCCAGAACCGCCTGCCGCGCAAGCACAAACGGCCAAGCGCGACGGCACAATCACCGGGCAGGTGCTCGACGAAGACGGCGCTCCCGTGGCGGGCCTGGCGGTCGAACTCTTCGGACGGGGCGAGTCCAACCGCGCCCGGCAAGAAGCCAAGACTGATGCGCAGGGCGAGTTCAAATTCACCGGCCTGCCGCCGCAAGCTTACAGGCTCTCGCTCAACCGCCTGCCGGGTTATGTGGAGGAAGAATCAACCGCTGAGGTTTATTACCTGGGCGCGCACATCCTGCTGCATCTGGCGAAAGGCGGCGTCATCAGCGGGCGCGTCACTGATGAGGACGGCGAACCCTTGACCGGTGTGACTGTGCTCGCCCGGCGCGTGCGTGATCTGGCGGGCGTGCCCGACAACGCTGGCCGTTGGGAAGGCTGGCGCGGCACGGATGATCGCGGTGTTTATCGCCTCTACGGATTGCAACCGGGCCGCTATCTGGTCAGCGTCAATCACGCGGCCAATCAATACAACCACCAGAGCCGCGAACTTTCCACCTATTATCCGGCGACCACGCGCGCGGAGGCCGCCGAAGTCACGGTGGAGCGCGGCGCTGAAGTCACCGGCATTGACATCCGCCATGCCGGGCGCGCTGGGCAAACCGTCAGCGGCACATTGACGTTTGCCGCTGGAACGGAGCCGGCCCAAAAAGAGTCGGGCACGGCTTGGGTGGGTTTGTTCAATCGGGCGCTACGCGAGATCGAATATGAACTGCCCTGGGTGGATGGCACGCGCTTCGTGTTCAAAGGCGTGGCCGCTGGCGAATACGATTTGCTGGCGCGCTCTTACGAACGCAATGCCGCGCCAGCCGCGCCGTTGCCCGTGACGGTGAAAGGCGCGGACATCAATGGTCTGACGTTAAAGCTGACTCCGCTGGGCGCGCTGGCGGGCCGGGTCGTCATCGAACAGCCTGCGGCGGCTTGTCAGAAAAGCGCCTTGGCCTATGACGAAATCGTCTTGGCCGCACAACGCGTGGAAGCCGGCACAAATGCCGAGAGCGCCCTGCCGCTCTATTCCTTTGCCACGCCTGATGCGGTGGGAAATTTCAAATTGCCTATGTTGACGCCGGGCCGTTACGCGCTGCAATTTACGCTGCCGTTTGGCTGGTACGTCAAAACGCTTGAACGTTCGCAGCCAGCGGCGGCCCGCGCCGCGGCAAAGGATTTTGGCGTGCCCTTGAAAAGCGGCGAGAGTTTGACGGGTTTACTCGCGACGCTATTGGGCAGCGCGGCCAGCTTGCGCGGCGTGGTTGAAAGTAAAGCCGCCTTGCCGCCGCGTTTGCGCGTGCACCTGATTCCGGCTGACCCGACTTGGGCTGACGAAGTGTTGCGCTATGCCGAAGCGCCCGTGAACGCTGGGCGCTTCGCGTTCGACAATCTCGCGCCCGGCAAATACTGGCTGCTGGCGCGCCCGCTCGCCGACGACGAATCGAGCGAACGCGCCACACGCCCGGTTGCCTGGGATGCCAACGAGCGCGCAAAGTTGCGCCGCGAGGCTGAAGCCGCCAAACAGGAAATCAGCTTGGCCACGTGCCAGCGGGCGGCAGATTTCAAATTGCCATATACCACTCCGGCCAAGGCGAAATAAGCTGAAGCTTTTTGCGCATACAGTAGAACGTGTAGCGTCGGGACAGTACCGCGCGCGTCAGCAAGCGGAGACTCTGCCGTTGCGCCAGCCCGCCTGACTTGATGCGCCGCTTGCTGACGCGCGCGGTACTGTCCCGTTCCGCCGCGCGCCTTACCTAAACCCTGCCAAGTTTATTCCCCATTTATCTTTCGCGCGCTATCATCAGTCCCGTGCGAATCCTCTTGGTCGAAGATGAACCCGGTGCGGCGCAGATGCTGGCGCTCGGCCTGCGCGAACAGACTTACGCCGTGGATGTGGCGGCGGATGGCGAGGCCGCGCTTTGGCAGGTGCACGACAACGATTACGATTTGATCCTGCTGGATGTCATGCTGCCGCGCAAAGACGGCTTTGCCGTGTGCCGCGAATTGCGCGCGGCGGGCGTGGCGACGCCGGTGCTGATGCTGACGGCGCGGGACGCCGTGCAGGATCGCATCGCGGGGTTGGATCACGGGGCCGACGATTATTTGACCAAGCCTTTCGACTTTCACGAATTGCTGGCGCGGGTGCGGGCGTTGTTGCGGCGCGGCCCGGCGCTGCTGCCTGATATTTTGCGCGTGGCCGATCTGGCCGTCGAAACGCGCGCGCGCCGCGTCAGCCGCGCGGGACGGCGCGTGGAATTGACCGCCAAAGAATATGCGCTGTTGGAATATCTGACGCGCCGCGCCGGGCAGGTCGTCACGCGCGCCGAGATTGCCGAACACGTCTGGGATGAATCGTTCGATCCTTTCTCCAACTTGATCGAAGTCTATGTCCAACGCTTGCGCCGCCGGATTGATGAGGGCCACGCGCTCAAATTGATCCGCACGCGGCGCGGCGAAGGCTATCTCTTAACGGCGGAAGCCGAAGAAAGCGGTGTCGGTCATGGTTGATTCCGTCCGTACCAAATTGACTTTGTGGTATGTCGGCGTGCTGGCGCTGGTGCTGCTCGCCTTCAGCACGGGCGTGTATGCGCTGGCGGCGCGCAAGCTGAATGCGCGCCTTGATGCGGGTTTGCGCACGACGGTGGAAGGCACGGCGCGGCTCTTCGTTCACGAAAAGGAAGAGGGCAGCACTGACGAACACGCGGCGGCGAGCGCCTTTCGCAAATACTATTACCCGCGCCAGGCCGTGGCGGTTTTCGATCAGGCGGGCCGGTTGGTGAAAGAGCAACCGCTCGGTGAAATTCACGCGACGTTGCCGGCGAATCCCGCCGCGCTTGACCGCGCCGGGCTGCAATTTTTTCAGCAATCCGAAGAGCATTCCGGCGCGGATGATGGGTTGCGCATGGCGGTGCAACGCTTGCCGTCCGGGCCGTCCAGTGCGGTCTTTCTGGTCGTCGGCCAGTCTGCCAGCGAGGTGGTTGACGATCTGGAATTGCTGGGCGGCATTTTGGCGGCGGCGGCCCCACTGGCGCTGTTATTGGTCGCGGCGGGCGGCTGGTTTCTGGCGCGCCGCGCGCTGACCCCCGTGGTGGCGATGTCGGAGCAGGCGCGGCAAATCAGCAGCGAAAATTTGGCCGAGCGGTTGCCAGTGGCGAATGCGCGCGATGAATTGGGCCAACTGGCCGAAACCTTCAACGAAATGCTGGCGCGGCTACAATCCGCCTTTGAGCAGCAGCGCAGCTTTATGGCCGATGCCTCGCACGAATTGCGCACGCCCCTGTCGGTGATTCACACGGCGGCGCAAGTCACACTGGAGCTGCCGCATCGCCAGGAAGAAGAGTATCGCGACGCCTTGCGGTTGATTGACGGTCACACCACGCGCCTGTCCCGCATCGTGGCCGATATGTTCACGTTGGCGCGCGCCGACGCGGGCCGCCGTCCGTTGCAGCCGACCGAATTTTATCTGGATGAACTGGTGGGCGAGACCGTGCAGGCCGCGCGCCTGCTGGCGGCGCGCAAAAACATCCGCGTCGAATGGAGCGAACCCGGCGAGACGCGCTTTCGCGGCGACGAAGATTTGCTGCGCCAGTTATTGCTGAACCTGCTGGATAACGCGATCAAGTTCACGCCCGTGGATGGCGCGATTCGCGTTTATCTGACCCGGCAGGCGGCGGCCTGCGAAATCGCTGTGAGCGACACCGGCGCGGGCATCGCAACAGAAGTTCAGCCGCAAATCTTTGAACGCTTTTTTCGCGTAGACAAAGCCCGCGCCCGCGCTGACAATGGCGCGGGCAGCGGCGCCGGGCTGGGCCTTTCGATTGCGCGTTGGATTGCCGAAGCCCACGCCGGCAGTTTGGAACTGCGCCGCTCTGATCAACAAGGCAGCACCTTTGCAGTGCGCTTACCCACACCGTCATCCCCATAGGCCAAGGGCATTGAATGAAGGTTCAGAGTTCACGCTTCAGCGTGTTGACTCGAGTTAGACACGCTGAAGCATGAACTCTGAACCTCGTCTCGTCGCGCTTCATTCAATGCCCCTTGCTCCCCTAGGCCAATAAGGTTGGCCCGTGACGCTGGCGATTCGCACTTTACCACTCGAGTCAATTCACCGTTCGTTCCATCTTTCATCGCCAGCAACGCGCGGTACTGTCCCGCTACGCCGGATTTATGCTGCGTTTATCCCCGTTTCACTACATTGATCAAACCCTGAATCAAACACGATCTAAAGGAGTATTGCAGATGAAGTTTTCGATGGCGCGACGGCGCTTCACGTTCCACTTATGGCCGCTCGCTCTGGTGTTGGCCGGGCTGGCGTTTGTGTCGTACCAATTTACCCGTCCCGCTCAGCGCGCCCGCGCGGCGGCGTCTTTCTCAGCCGCGCAGCCTGCCCAAAGCGCCACGGTGCGCTTCATCGCTTTTGGCGACATGGGCACGGGTGACGCCGACCAATATGCGCTGGCAAAACAGATGACCGCCTGGCAAACGGCGCACCCCTTCGACACGGTCTTGCTGTTGGGCGACAACATTTACCCCGACGGCAATCCGGCGGATTTGCCCGCGAAGTTTGAAAAACCCTACGCCGAACTGTTGCAACGCGGCATCCGCTTTCAGGCTTCGCTCGGCAATCACGATGTGAAAAAGGGGCGCGCCGCCCAGATCGGCTACCCCAATTTCAACATGGGCGGCCAGGCGTATTACTCCTTCGTCAAAGGCACGAATGCTGACGGCAAACCGCTCGCCGAATTCTTTGCGCTCGATTCAAACGCGATGGACGCGGCGCAGTTGAATTGGTTTGAAGGCGCGTTGAAGGTTTCGCAAGCTGAGTGGAAGCTGGTGTTCTTTCATCACCCGCTCTATTCGTCCGCCACCACGCACGGTTCTGACGCGGCGCTGCGGGCGAAGCTGGAACCGCTCTTTGTGCGTTACGGCATCGTCGCGGCCTTCAGCGGACACGATCATACTTACGAGCGCACCAAACCCATGCAGGGCGTGCAGTACTTTGTTTCCGGCGCGGGCAGCGGCAAGTTGCGGCGTGGCGACCTGAATCGCAAGAGCCAGTTTTTTGCCGCCGGTAATGACGAAAACGGCAGCTTTCTGTATGTCGAACTCACGCAGGCCGAACTTAACTTTCAAGCCGTAGACGTCACCGGCAAGGTTTTTGACGCCGGCAGATTACTGCCCAAACTCGCTCCTGCTCCTGCTGCTGCTCCTGCTTTGGCGCTTAATACGCCGGTTGTTTTACCCAACTCTTTGCCCGAACCGGCTACCACGCGCGGCGTCACCAAAACTACGAATGTTGAATCTGCTGCGCCACCGGTTACCGCAGTCAGCAAGCCTGAGAAAGCCAAGGCTGACAAAGCGCCGAAAGCCAGCAAGCCTGTCAATGAAGAGAGCAACGGACAACCCAAACTGAGCGCCGATGCCGCCCAAACTATCGCCTTGCAACAAGTTCCCGGCACCGTGGAAAGCAGCGAATTGAAACGCAAAGACGGTCAGATGATTTACGCCGTCAAAATTCGCAACGGCAAAGACGCCGCCGAAGTACGCATCAATGCCGAAGACGGCACCGTCGTGCGCGTCAAACGCAAATAGTGATTTTATCTATGGGTTTTTGATGAAGAGCAGAAGGAGATTACGGAACAGACGGAATCCATAGACACGCATAAATAACAGAGCCAACCAAATCTATCGGCACGCAGAAAGCTTCTTTTCCGTCTGTTCCGTTATTTCCGTCTGTTCCGTAATCTTTCTTCCTGGCTGACTGCCAAACTCATTTGATGAACGGGCAGAACGAAACCGTCGGCACGCTCAGCCTTGGTTTCGCTCTGCCCGTTTTTTGCGTATGCTCGCGCCGCTTTTTTATCCCATATTCAAACGGAGCCAAACTATGCGCATCACTGGTATCAAGGTTTATCGCGTCGAATTACCGCTGCACGAAGGCAGCTACAAATGGTCGGGCGGTCGCAGCGTGGATGTCTTCGATTCGACCGTCGTCGAGTTGCTGACGGACGCGGGCCTAAACGGCTACGGCGAAGTCTGCCCGCTTGGCCCAGCCTATTTGCCTGCCTACGCAGCGGGCGCGCGCACGGGTATCGCCGAAATCGCGCCGCACCTGCTGGGCCTCGATCCTACTCAACTGAGTTTGATCAATCGCAGCATGGATCAAGCCTTGCGCGGGCATCCTTATGTTAAATCGGCGCTCGATATGGCCTGCTGGGATTTGCTGGGCAAAGCCAGCGGCCAACCCCTCGTCACGTTGCTGGGCGGACGTTACGGCGCGGACTTCGCGTTGTACCGCGCCATTTCGCAAGACGCGCCTGCCGCGATGGCGGCCAACGTCGGCAAGTATCGCGCCGAGGGCTACACCAAATTCCAACTCAAATCGGGCAGCGACGTCGCCACCGACATCGCCCGCATCCACGCCGTCGCCGCCGAATTGCAGCCCGGCGATGTACTGGTGGCCGATGCCAACTGCGGCTGGACGCAACACGAAGCGATGTGCGTCGCCGATGGCGTGCGCGATGCGAATGTGTATATCGAGCAGCCCTGTCTGAGTTACGAGGAATGCCTCGTCATTCGGCGGCACACTAATCGGCCCTTCGTGCTGGACGAAGTCGTTGACGACCTGAAGATGGTCGTGCGCGGTTACGGCGATCAGGCGATGGATGTCATCAACCTGAAAATCTCCAAAGTCGGCGGCCTGACCAAAGCGCGCCAAATCCGCGACCTCTGTGTCTCGCTCGGCATCGCCATGACCATCGAAGACACCTGGGGCGGCGACATCATCACCGCCGCCATCGCGCACCTCGCCCACAGCACGCCGCCGGAATACCTGTTTTCGGCGACTGATTTCAACAGCTACGTCACGGTCAGCATTGCCGCAGGCGCGCCGCAACGGCAGCACGGACGTTTGGCGGCTTCGACACAGCCGGGGTTGGGGGTTGAGTTGCGTAGGGCAGTGTTGGGTGCGCCGGTGTTGTCGTTTGGGTGAAGTCGGGAATGAGTGCGGCACGGCGAGCCGTAACCATCGGACAACAACCAGCGCATTCAGATTGCAGAAGGCGCTTCCTAGCCCGAAGCCCTGCCCAAAGCCTTGAAAGGGCGAAATCCAATAGCCAGGGGCATCGCCCCTGGAATGTGCGTCCAGAAATTCATAAGCCCTGAAAGGGCGAAATTCGGCGTGATTATTTCGCCCTTTCAGGGCTTATCCGATATTTGGTTGCTTCCCAGGGGCGATGCCCCTGGCTATTGAATTGCGCCCCGTTGGGGCTTTACGTTGTAGCTGAAGACAAGTGCACTCATGCATCGCGTGCTCCTCGTGCACACAAACGCAATCCGTTTTATACTGCGCGCCGCCCCAAGCACACCTCGCCAGACTGTACCGGCGCGACGACAATCACCACCGCATTCAGCAGGGAAAAGCAGCGATGGCCGACCAATTCAACTACGACGTTTTCCTGAGCCACAGTTCAAAAGACAAACCCCTCGTGCGCCCCCTCGCCGAACGCTTGCGGGCGGACGGGCTGCGCGTGTGGTTCGATGAGAGGGACATCAATCCCGGCAGCCATTGGCAGTCGAAAATTGAAGAAGGGCTGGAGCAGTCGCGCGTGCTGGTGGTGTGCGTGTCGGAGAACGGGAGCACCTCTGACTGGGTGAAGTTAGAGGTCGGCACGTTTCGACGTCGTGACCCGCTGAACAGGGAGGGCCGAATAATCCTCTTGCGGCTCGATGAAGCCGAAATCAAAGGCTTGCTGGGAGAGTACCATTACATCAACTGGCTGCCGGAAGAGCAGGATTATACGAAGCTGCTCGAAGCTTTGACTGGCGCGGGCAATAAATCCGCAGGCAATTCCGTTAGCGAGCCGCTGAGCGTGCAGCGCAAATCTGAACTGGCTTACCTCGCTTGGCTGAAAGAGGAACAGTTGATTTACATGGATAGATACACGCCAGTCAGCGGCGGCACGCAGCAACAGCGGCGCGCTCGGGCGCGCGTTCCCGGCAGCACGGTGCCGTTTGACAAGGAACAGCAAACGCGCCCGTTTGCAGACGCAGTCGAAGAAATTCAAGGTCTGCAAAACAACTCTGGCCGAGCCGTACTGCTGGGTGATCCAGGTGGCGGCAAGACGTTCATCCTCTGGAAGCTCGCGGAGCGTTTGGTCGAAGCTGCGCGCAATGACTCGGCGGCGCCGATCCCGCTGCTGATCCGGCTGGGCTTCTGGACAAAGGCTGACCAGCGCTTGCCCGAATTCATGGCCGCGCAATTAAAAGGTCTGGGCCCGCATCTCAAGACGTTGCTGGAGCAAAAACGCGCGGCGCTTTTGCTGGATGGACTGAACGAAGTGCCCAGCGCCCAACGCTCCGGCAAGGCCAATCTGATTAAGCAATTTATCGAAGACCACGAATCGTTGCTCGCCGTTGTCTCCTGCCGCAAAGAGGATTATGCGCCGCATACAGAATTCGAGTTGGGATTTGATCGCCTCAATATCCTTCCGCTCGATGCGCTGCGGATTCGTGAATTCATCGAGCGTTACTTGAAAGAGAAAGCCGAGAGGTTCTTCTGGAAGCTGGCCGGTCAAGACACGCGCACTTACCACGACGATTTCGTCGCCAAGGTCGGCGTTGAGCACGAAGAGATTTTCTGGCTCAAAGATCAACTGCCGGATGATTTGAAATGGACGTATGACTGGGACAACAACAATGAATACAGCCGCTGGCAAGACTGGCACGGACACCGCGTGCGACACTGCGAACAGGCCGACAGCCTGCTGGTGTTAGCGCGTAATCCCTATATGCTCTGCATGCTGGTCAGCGTCTCTGATGAAAAGGGCGACTTGCCGCAGAACCGGGGTGAAGTCTTCCGCAAGTTCGTCGAGGAGTTGTTGGACCGCGAAGAAGTGTCTGCCAGTGCGCGTGAGCCGCTGCGCGCGGGGCTGATGCAAGTCGCCTACAAGATGCAAAGCCAACGCGCGCTCAGCGGCGCGGATGGCGATACTGACAAAAGCAATGCGGCGACCGTGCTCTCAAATGAAGACGTCCGCAAAATCCTGGACGAACAATCGCTCAAACTGGCGGGCAGCGCCAGCTTGCTCAGCCTGGGCGATGAAGTACGTTTCACCCATCAACTGTTGCAGGAGTATTTCGCCGCGCAGCATCTGAAAACCATTCGAGCGGCGGGCCAGCGCGCGACCGAACTCTGGCCCCGTGAGCGTTGGTGGAAACGCACCAATTGGGAAGAAACCGCCGTGCTGCTGGCTGGGCTTGACAGCGATGATTGCTCTGAGGTCGTCGAATGGATCGCCGCCGCCAACCCGGAAGTCGCCGCGCAATGCATCGTGCGTAGCGGCGCGCAGACGCCTGAAGCCACGCGCGCCCGGTTGCGTGACGAATGGCTGAAACGGCTGGACAAGCCTGAACTCGAACCTGAACCGCAAGCCCGCGCCGCCATTGGGCGCGCCTTGGGGCAAATAGTCGGCTTGGACAATCGTCCGGGCGTGGGCCTAAACAGCGACCACTGGCCCGACATTACCTGGATCAAGATTCCCGGTGGCGAGTTTCAATACGGCGCGGAAAAGCAAGCTGGCGATCCCGACTGGTACGAGCCTGCCAAGCCGCGACCGCTGAAGCTGGCTACGTTTTGGATTAGCCGCTATCCGATCACTTATGCGCAGTTCCGCTGCTTTGCCGAAGACAATGGCTACGGCGATGAGCGTTGGTGGGATGGGTTAGCGGCGGATGATGATGACCGCACGCCCGCTGAGCAGTCCTTCAAATTCGACAATCATCCGCGCGACACGGTGAATTGGTATGAAGCCATCGCCTTTTGCCGCTGGCTGTCGTGGCGCAAGGGTGGTGGCTATGACTTGCAACAGATTGACGAATGGAAAGTGCGCTTGCCGACTGAGTTTGAATGGGAGAAGGCGGCACGCGGCACCGATGGCAGGCTTTATCCATACGGCAATGATTTCGATGCGTCGAAAGGCAACGTTGATAAAACTGGTATCGGCCAGACCAGCGCGGTGGGCATCTTCCCCGACGGCATGTCGTTTTATGAAGTGGAAGAAATGAGCGGCAATGTGTGGGAGTGGTGTTTGAGCGATTACAACAAGCCGCAGAGAGATGCGCGGAAAGAAAAACTGGATACGGACAACACTCGTGTCCTGCGGGGCGGCTCGTGGTTCTTCAATGTTGACAACGCGCGCTCTGTGTACCGCTACTTCTCTCAGCCCGGCGGCCGCAACGGCGATCCCGGTTTTCGGGTCGTGGTAGTGCGTCCCCCTTCTTAGTTCTACTCTGAACACTGTTCCTGGGGCGGTGCGCGAAGCGCAGGTGCGTATGCACCAGCCCCCTGCGCCGCTTTGGGCGCAGGCAAAAATTTTCTTCCTGTAAATAATCTGGGGCTGCGGGGTGTGTGGCGGCGGGTGTTCAGAGTTCGAGCTTTAGCTTGTTCGCGCCGCGTTCGGTGCGTCGGCGGCGCGAACAAGCTAAAGCTCGAACTCTGAACACCCGCTTTCGCAGGTGTCTGCGCCAACCGAACACTGAAAAATTTACAGGAAGAATTTTTTTCGGCAATTCGAGAGCACTGCAATAGAGCGGGCTAGTGAGGCAGTACCGCGCGCGCGAGCAAGCGGGTGCTGGAACGCTAGTACTCCATCAAGCTGTAAGTGATGGATGCTGAGAGCGCATCCGGGATGTAGGGCGGGATTAAATCCCGCCCTACATCCCTCATTTTCAGCTTGATGGAGTACTAGCACAATGCGCCAAACCTGTAGGTGCCGCTTGCTCACGCGCGCGGTACTGTCCTGCGGCGTGCCGCACTGTTATGATGCCCGCGCAACGCAAGTTATGGGGTTCGCTGTGACGCACCTGCGGGGCGGCGCGTGGTTCAACAACAATGACAACGCGCGTGCCGTCAATCGTAACAACAATACCGGTTTTCGGCTGGTGGTGGCGCGTCCCCCTCCTTTCGTCCCTCTTCAAAGGCCTGAGGCACGGGCTTCAGCGCGAGCCGTCCCCCTTTTATCAGGGTGCGGCGGCTTCCGGAATTGCTGGCCGAGTACGCTTTGCCAGCCGAGGCGAAGAACTGAAAGAAGGCGCAGCCGAATCCCGTCCGCACGGGCGCAAAACACCGTCGGGCGCATACAAAAGCATAGGCCGGACACGCGTGCTCGCATGCCTGTCCGGCTTATGTCGTCTTTAGCCAGCCAGCCAATTGGCCACAACAGGCCGCGTGCGTGCGCGGCGCAACCGGTCAAACAGATTGTGTTTTCAGGCGAGCAGTTTGATGTGATGAGTGTGCGGCGATGGCGGGCTGCGGCGTTGCGGTAAGAGTAGTTTCCCTGGGTACGCACGGCTTCCAGCGTGCAGACTTGGCGTCGGACGCGATAGCGCCGAAGGGGAATCCTTTGGCATCAATTCGTCCCGCGCCGAGACTGCACGCTGGAAGCGATGCGTACCCAGGCTTTCAGCCGCCCGCAATCGCAGGCACGATGGAAATTTCGGCACGTGCGCCAACTGGCGTTTGCAGCCGCTCCAGAAAGCGGATGTCTTCGCCGTCTACATAAACGTTGATGAAGCGGCGCAACTCGCCGGTATCGTCGCAGAGGCGCGCTTGGATGCCGGGGAAGCGGGTTTCCAGTTGTTGGAAGACGTCGCCGACGGTGGCGCCTTCGACTTCGACCAGTTCGGTGTCGTTGGTGAATTTGCGGAGCGGGGTTGGAATGATGACGGTTTGGGCCATTGTGATTTCCTCGGTAAAGGTACAGCAGGCTGCCAGCCTGCTGGGGACTTCAAATGTGACGAACAGCGCGCGCAGTTTGCGACTGCCCTTGATGATAGCGAAGGCAGAAGCCACCGCAGGCTGGCAGCCTGTAGTACAACTTTACGCAGCAGTCGCGGCAGCCACGCGACGCAGACTGGTGGCGCGTTCAAATTCGCCCAGCTTTGGTTCGATGGATTCGAGTTTGGTCAGTGTCAGGGCTTCCAGCGTTTTCAAGCCGTTGCCGGTGATGGCGATGACGATGCGGCTGTCGGGATTGAGGCGGCCTTGCGCCAGCAGTTTGCGGGTGACGGCCAGCGTGGTGCCACCGGCGGTTTCGGTGAAAACGCCTTCGGTTTCGGCCAGCAGCTTGATGGCGTCCACGAGTTCGGGATCGCTGACGTCTTCGGACCAGCCGCCGGATTGTGTGATGACGCCGGTCGCAAAATAACCATCCGCCGGATTGCCGATGGCGAGCGATTTGGCAACCGTGTTGGGCTTGACCGGGCGGATGTCGCGCGTGCCCGCTTTGACGGCGGCGGCGATAGGATTGCAACCCGTCGCCTGCGCGCCGTAAAAGCGCGTTTGCTTTTCTTCGATCAAACCGAGCCGGGCGAGTTCGCCAAATGCTTTGTGGATTTTGGTGATGAGCGAACCGCCGGCCATGGGCACGACGACGGCATCGGGCGCTTGCCAGCCCAGTTGTTCGGCGATTTCGTAGCCGAAGGTCTTGGAGCCTTCGCCATAAAACGGGCGCAGGTTGACGTTGACGAAGGCGATGGGATGGCGGCCCGCAATCTCGCTGCACAGGCGGTTAACGTCGTCGTAATTGCCGCGCACCGGAATGACGTTCGCGCCGTAAATCTGCGTGCCCCAGACTTTGCTCTTTTCCAGGTTGTCGGGAATCAGAATGTAAGCAGGGAAGCCCGCCGCCGCCGCATTGGCCGCGACCGAATTGGCGAGGTTACCGGTCGAAGCGCAACCGACGGCTTCAAAGTTGAATTCGCGCGCTTTGGAAAGCGCGACGGCTACGACGCGATCTTTGAAGGAAAGCGTCGGATGCTGTACGGCATCGTTTTTCAAATACAACTCGCGCACGCCGATGGCTTTGGCTAAACGATCCGCGCGAATCAGCGGCGTCCCGCCGGTTTGTAGCCCGACGGTGGGCTCGTTTTCGAGCGGGAGCAATTCGCGGTAACGCCACATCGTTTTCGGGCGGCTGGCGATTTCACCGCGCGTTAGTACAGCGCGGATAGCGTCGTAATCGTAATCTACTTCGAGCGGCCCGAAACATTCCTCACAGATCGCCACGGGCGCCAGCGGCGCGGGCGTGCCACATTCGCGGCATTTCAAACCTTTCACAAAACTCATGCTTGTCCTCGTATCGGTTGCTGTTCTTAATAAAAGCAAAAAGCCCCGCGCTAAAGAAGTAGCGCAGGGCTTCCGATGGTGTTCCCGCAGTTCTTTAGCAGTGTTTTTAAGTGGAGCAAGTCGCTGAAAATCGCCACTTCCGGTTGTCAAAACTGAAAAAGCCCCGCGCTTTCTTTCTAAGTAGCGCGAGGGCTTTGAATTCCTCAGGCTCTTTAGCGCGTTGTTTAACGTGGAGCAATTTGCCTAAAATCACCACGATCAATTGAGGGCCGGACAATACACCGTGCGGAAAAAATCTGTCAAGCATTATGACCAGAAAAATTTATGGTCTTGACAAAAGTATAAGCGCAACTAAGAATGCCGCCACTGTCATGCTTCAATCGTTTCAATCAATTTGCTGTTGTTCCCGCACCGAAACCTGCACTTGTTGTTGTCGGTAAACAATCCGACTTTCCCCTTTTCCCATCAACCCAGACTCCAAGGAGAAAGCTTATGTCTATTCGCTTAGGCGATGCCGCGCCAGATTTCACGGCACAAACAAACGAGGGCACCATCAACTTTCACGAATGGCTCGGCGACAGTTGGGGCGTGCTCTTTTCGCATCCCAAAGATTTCACGCCCGTCTGCACGACCGAATTGGGCGAAGCCGCGCGGCTCAAACCCGAATTCGACAAACGCAACGTCAAGATTATCGGCCTGAGCGTTGACCTGGCTGATTCGCACAACAAGTGGGCCGAAGACATCAAAGAGACGCAAGGGCACGCGCTGAACTTTCCGATCATCGCCGATGCGGACAAGAAAGTTTCCGACCTTTACGAAATGATTCATCCGAATGCCAGCGACACCTTCACCGTGCGCTCGGTCTTCGTCATCGGGCCGGACAAGAAGGTGAAATTGACGTTGACCTATCCGGCCAGCACGGGCCGTAACTTCGCCGAGTTGTTGCGCGTGATTGATTCGTTGCAACTGACGGCGAAATACAGCGTGGCGACGCCGGTGAACTGGAAAGACGGTGACGATGTGATCATCGTGCCAGCGGTTTCGGATGAAGCGGCCAAAGAGAAATTTCCAGGTGGTTGGAAGACGTTGAAGCCGTATTTGCGTGTGGTGCCGCAACCGGGCAAGTAACGCGAACCCTGTGCTTGTTTGACGCGCAGCGTCTTTGGAGTGCGCGCGGCACAGGCCGCCGCTTTGGCAGGCCCGTCATTAGCGAGCGATCCAAGGCATACCAAAGCGGCGGCCTGTGCCGCGCGCACTCCAAAGGCTTCGCCAACCTGCTGGCTGTTGTTATGCCTTTATCTTGCGCTATGGCCACCGCGTCGTCGTTGACCGATTTGATCGGCAACACACCGTTGTTGCGGCTGCAAAATCTGGTTGTGAATCCGCAGGTCGAGATTTACGCCAAAGCCGAATGGGCCAACCCGGGCGGTTCGGTCAAAGACCGCCCGGCGTTGCGGATGATTCTGGAAGCCGAACGCGCGGGCGCGCTGACGCCGGACAAGACCTTGATTGATGCGACCAGCGGGAACACCGGCATTGCCTATGCGATGCTCGGTGCGGCGCGTGGTTACAAGGTGAAACTGTGTTTGCCCAAGAATGCCAGTGCTGAACGCAAACGAATCCTGCGCGCGTATGGCGCCGAGTTGGTGTTGACCGATCCGCTGGCGGGCACCGATGGCGCGATTCTTGAGGTGCGTCGCCTGGTGGCCGAAAACCCTGACGCCTATTTTTACGCCGATCAATACAACAATCCCGCCAATTGGCAGGCGCATTACGAGACGACGGGCGTCGAGATTTTTGAACAGACCGCGGGCCGCATCACGCATTTCATCGCCGGGCTGGGTACGAGCGGCACGTTTGTTGGTGTGGGCCGCAAGTTGCGCGAATTGAAGCCGGATGTGCGGCTGATCTCCATGCAACCCGACTCGCCCTATCACGGGCTGGAAGGGATGAAGCACATGGAGACGGCCATCGTGCCGGGCATTTACGACACGACGCTGGCTGACGAGCAGATGGAGATTGCGACCGAGGACGCTTACGCAATGGTCAAACAACTGGCGCAACGCGAAGGCTGGTTCGTGGGCGTATCGGCGGCGGCCAATATCGTAGCTGCGCTGCAAATCGCCGCGCGAATTGAACGCGGTGTAATTGTCACGATTCTGTGCGATGGGGGCGGCAGGTATTTGAGCGAGAAGTTTTGGGACGATGTATGAGTGTCAGACTGACTACAGACCAACTCCAAATCATCCGCGAACATGGCGAGCGGACGTTTCCTGAAGAATGCGGCGGCTTGCTGCTAGGCAATATCGAAAACGGCGTGCGGGTGATCCAGGCGGTCTTGCCGCTCGAAAACATCCGGCCAGATTCGCGCCACAATCGCGTCGAACTCGATCCGCGCGATTACTTGCGGGCCGAACGCGAAGCCACCAAACGCGGTTTGGGCGTGTGGGGTTATTATCATTCGCACCCGAATCATCCGGCGATCCCGTCGGGTTTTGATCTGGATCACGCGCCGTTTATCGAATGGTCGTATCTGATCGTCGCCGTGCGGGACGGCAAAGCTGAGGAGGTGCGCGCCTGGACGGTGCGCGCAGATCGTTCGCAGTTTGATGAAGAAGAGATCGGCCTTGTACAGTAGGCTGCCAGCCTGCTGCGGCTGACAGAGTGATGGTCGAAGGTCAGGCCGTACATTCGCAAACCCCAGCAGGCTGGCAGCCTGCTGTTCATTTTGAAGAGGAGAAAAGAGACATGCCAAAGATTGCGATCCCAACAGCCTTGCGCCAATACGCGGGCAACGTGGCGGCAGTGGACGTGGAAGGCGCGAACGTCGGTGAATTGCTGGCGAGCTTAACGGCGCAGCATCCCGAATTGAAAAAACATCTGTACGATGCCAACGGCAAGCTGCGCAGCTTCGTCAACGTCTTTGTCAACGACGACGATATTCGCCACCAGCAGCAGGAAAACACGCCCATCAAAGAAGGTGACGAAATAAGCATCATCCCGGCGATTGCGGGCGGCGCGGGTTTGGCTGTTGAAGAGGCGCGTTCGTCTGACGCCCTGCCCGATTTATCCAAAGATGAAATCGCGCGCTACAGCCGCCACCTCATCATGCCCGAAGTCGGCATGGAAGGTCAGCGCAAGCTCAAGGCTGCCAGCATTCTGTTGATCGGCACGGGCGGCCTGGGTTCGCCGCTGGGGCTTTATCTGGCGGCGGCGGGTGTGGGGCGCTTGGGCCTGGTGGATTTCGACGTGGTGGATCATAGCAATCTGCAACGCCAGATCGTACACGGCACCAAAGACGTGGGCCGTCCAAAAATTCAATCCGCCAAAGACCGCCTCGCTGACATTAATCCGCACATCCAGATTGATACTTATGAAACGGCGCTGCGGGCCGATAACGCGCTCGGCATCATCAAAGACTATGACATCGTGATTGACGGCACCGACAACTTCCAGACGCGCTATTTGGCGAACGATGCCAGCGTGCTGCTGGGCAAGCCGAATGTGTACGGCTCAATCTTTCGCTTCGATGGGCAGGCTTCGGTTTTTTATCCGGGTGGCGGCGGGCCTTGTTATCGTTGCTTGTACCCCGAACCGCCACCGCCGGGCTTGGTGCCGTCGTGCGCGGAAGGCGGCGTGCTCGGCATTCTGCCCGGCATCATCGGCATCATTCAGGCGACCGAAGCGATCAAGCTCATCATCGGGCAGGGCGAATCGCTGATTGGACGTTTGTTGCTGTTTGATGCGCTGAAGATGAAATTCCGCGAGTTGAAGTTGAAGCGCAATCCCGAATGTCCGCTGTGCGGCGAGAACCCGACGATCAAGGAGTTGATTGATTACGAGCAATTCTGCGGCATCACGCCGCCCGCGCCAGTCGAGATCAAAGCCGCAACTTCGGATTGGGAAGTCACGCCCGCGCAGCTCAAAGCCGAACTTGATGGCGGACGGCAACTCACGATCATTGACGTGCGCGAACCGCACGAGTGGCAAATCTGCAACCTGGAAAATTACGGCGCGAAGCTGATTCCGCTGGGCCAGGTGGCCGCGCGGCTCGGTGAGTTGAATAGCGCCGATGACATCGTGGTGCATTGCAAGATGGGCGGGCGCAGCGCGAAGGCTTACGAGACGCTCAAACAGGCGGGCTTTACGAAGATTCGCAATCTGAAAGGCGGCATACTGGCCTGGTCGGATCAGGTGGATGCGAGTCTGCCGAAGTATTGAGAACGCACGACCATGATTTCACAGCCGGGATTTGACAGATGAACGTGGCGCGACTATCTTCGCGCCACGTTTGATAACGGCAAACAAGCATTGATTTGAAAAAAATGCGTGGCGATTTAGGCGACTTGCTCCACGAAAAAAACTGCTAAAGGGCGTTTACGTTCTCAGGCATTTCAGCGAGAACCCCAGCGTGACTTTGGCGCTGGGGTTTTTGTTTTTGGTGTCAGGTCATGGCAACCGACTGACACGTCGCTGATCGCCCGCTTAATCCCTAAACCAGCAAAGAGGAGAATGCAGCATGGCTGACGAACAGAAACCCAACTATCACTTCAACACGCTCGCCATTCACGGCGGGCAAAGCATTGACCCCACCACCAAAGCGCGCGCCGTCCCGATCTATCAAACGACTTCGTATCAGTTTGACGACGCCGATCACGCGGCGCGGCTGTTCGGCTTGCAGGAATTCGGCAACATCTATTCGCGCATCATGAATCCCACGCAGGATGTGCTGGAACAACGCATCGCCGCGTTGGAAGGCGGCGCAGCAGCCTTGGCGGTTTCTTCAGGGCAAGCCGCGCAAACGCTGGCAATTCTGAACATCGCGAACGCGGGCGACGAGCTTGTTTCGACCACATCGCTGTATGGCGGCACCTACAATCTGTTCCATTACACCTTGCCCAAGCTCGGCATCACCGTGCGGTTTGTGGACGCCGAAGACGAAGCCGGCTTGCGCGCGGCGATCAATGACAAGACCAAGGCCGTTTACACCGAGACCGTCGGTAATCCCAAACTCGACATCGTGGACATTGAAAAGCTGGCGCAGATCGCGCACGAGAACGGCTTGCCGTTGCTGATTGACAACACGACGCCCTCGCCTGCGCTGTGCCGTCCGATTGAACACGGGGCGGACATCGTGTTGCACAGCCTGACCAAGTTTATCGGCGGCCACGGCACTTCGATTGGCGGTTGCATCGTGGATGCGGGCAAGTTCGATTGGAAGGCGTCGGGTCGCTTCCCCGATTTCGTGACGCCCGATCCGTCGTATCACGGCTTGGTGCATGCGGATGCCTTCGGGCCGTTGGCGTTCATCCTGAAAGCGCGCGTGCAGGGGTTGCGCGACATCGGCGCGTGCATCTCGCCGTTCAATGCCTTCCTGATTTTGCAGGGCGCCGAGACGTTGCATCTGCGCATGGAGCGGCATTCAGCGAATGCCTTGCAGGTGGCGCAATTCCTGCAAACGCAGCCGCAAGTGACGGCGGTCAACTATGCCGGATTGGAAGCCAGCCCGTATCACAGCCGCGTGCAGAAATACATGCCCAACGGCGCGGGCGCATTGGTGACCTTTGAGGTGCGTGGCGGCTTGGACGCTGGCAAGAAATTCATCAACAGCGTCAAGCTGCACAGCTTGCTGGCGAACATCGGCGACGCCAAATCGCTGGTGATTCATCCGGCCTCGACGACGCATTCGCAATTGAGTGAAGAAGAGCAGGCCGCGACGGGTGTGACGCCGGGCTTGGTGCGACTCTCGGTCGGCATCGAAGATGTGCGCGACATCATTGCTGACATTGAGCAGGCGTTGAAGGCGTAAGACCACTTTGCCGCAAAAAGGCGCAAAATTTCTTTGCGGGGTTTGCGCTTTTTGGCGGCCAGCAAGACGGGTATGCCGAACACGTTTGTCCCCACTTATGAAGGCGATCTGCATTTGACCGATGCGCAACCGTTCACCTTGGTTTCAGGTGAGCAGTTGCCGTCGGTCAAACTGCGTTATGCCCTTTATGGCAGTCTGAACGACGCGCGCGACAATGCGATTTTGGTGTGTCACGCCTTGTCCGGTTCGGCCCGTGTAGGGGATTGGTGGCCGCAACTTTTCGGGGAGCATGGCATCTTCGATCTCGAACGCGATTGCATCATCTGCGTCAACGTCATCGGTTCGTGTTATGGCTCGACCGGCCCGCGCGATGTCAATCCGGCGACAGGAGAATTGTACGGCGCAGACTTTCCGCTCGTCGCGGTGCGCGATTGGGTGCAGGCGCAAGCGGTGGTGCTGGGTCATCTGGGCATTGCAAAGTTGCGCGCCGTCATCGGCGGTTCGATTGGCGGCATGCAAGCCATGCAATGGGCGATTGATTTGCCTGAACGGGTGGAACGTTGTCTGGCTGTCGGGGCCGCGCCATTGACCGCAATGGGGCTGGCGCTGAATCACCTGCAACGACAGGCCATCGTCAACGATCCGCATTGGTTGCATGGACGCTACCGTGACGAACAGCCGCCCAGCGCTGGATTGGCGCAGGCACGGGCGATAGCGATGTGTTCCTATAAATCCGAACATCTCTTTCAGGAGCGCTACGGACGGCGGCCCAACCGGAATGGCGAAGACCCGCAACGTTTGCTCAAAGACCGCTACGAGATTGGCGGTTATCTGGATTATCAAGGCGAGATTTTTACGCGCCGGTTCGACGCGGCTTCCTACGTCGTCATCACCAAGGCGATGGATAATTTCGATCCGGCGCAGGGTTATGCGTCAGAACTGGCGGCGTTGCAGCGCATCAAGGCGCTCACACTGCTGGTCGGCATTTCCTCTGATTGGCTGTTTCCCGCCACTGAAGTCCGTGCCCTTAGCGAACGCATGCTGGCGGCTGGCGTCACCGTCGAATATGCCGAATTGCAATCCGAGCACGGTCACGACGGCTTCCTGGCCGAGGCCGATGCGCTGGCGCCTTTGTTGCGCAAGGCGCTGGAGCCTGAATCACATGACATCTATCAATTGTCCGCCTCGTTGCTGCTGCACGGCCATCATTGATAGGACTTATGTAGAAACTAGCCACAGAGTCACAGAGTCACGGAGCAAAGCCAAGCACTTCTCCATCATCCAAGAAACTCTCTGTGACTCTGTGACTCTGTGGCAAGCTAGGGGTAATGCGTTTTAGTCAGCCCTGGCTGTGGTGACTTCCCACGCCGCCGCGTTGCGCAACAAGGTCGAGAGCAGCGTGGTGTGCAAGCCGTGCCCGGAGCGCGAGGCCCGCACATGCCCCAGGATGGGCATCCCACACAGCGCCAAATCACCGATGATGTCCAAAATCTTGTGCCGCACGAATTCATCGGCGAAGCGTAACGGCTCTTCATTCATAAGGCCGTCCTTTGTCAGCGCGATGGCGTTTTCCAGCGAAGCGCCGCGCGAAAGGCCGCTTTGTCGCAGCGTTTCGATCTGGTCGGCAAACCCGAAGGTGCGGGCTGGCGCAATCTCGTGCAGATAGTTGCCATTCTCGAACGTGATCGCGTGCGTTTGCAGGCCGATGAGCGGGTGCGGAAAATCAATCTCGCAAGTGATGCGGAATTCGGCGCTCGGCTCGATGGACATCGTGCGGTTGTTTTCGCCAACTGCGATGCGTTTGAGCACGCGCAAATAGGCGCGCAGCGCGGGCAATTCGACGAGGCTGGCACGCTCGATCAACGCCACCCATTCCAGACTGCTGCCATCCAGAATCGGCACTTCCAGCGAATCAATTTCGATGATGGCATTGTCTACGCCACAGCCGACGAGCGCCGAAAGCAGATGCTCGACCGTCGCGATCATCACGCCGGATTTCATCAGCGTGGTCGCATAACTGACGTGGGCGACATATTGCGGCGCGGCGGGAATCTCGAAATCATTCAGATCGGTGCGGCGAAACAGATAGCCTGTATAAGCAGGCGCGGGCCGCACCGTGACATTGACCGGCGAGGCCGAATGCAAGCCGATGCCCGAGGCGCTGAACGGTTGCTGAATAGTGGTCTGTTTTGCCAAACGGGTTTGCTCCGAAATTCGTCACCGGGCGCGAAGCTTCTATTCGCCGGTCAATCGTCAGTCTGTATCCACGCCGCCACGTTGAGCAGGTTGCATTGTGGCATTCACGCCATACTGGCAACCTGAAAATGCAAAACGGTTGCAAGCCCGTGTGACTTGCAACCGTTGGAACTGCGTTGAACTGCCGAACGCGTTTATTCAAAGACGCGGCGGACTTTTTTGCGATTCCGTTTGCGCGCGAGTGCCGATTTCACGCGGCGTTTTTCGCCGGGTGGAACATAGAAGGCATGCCGCTTAACTTCGCGGATAATGTCTTCCTGCTGCACTTTGCGTTTGAAGCGCCGGAGGGCGCTTTCCATCGTCTCGTTATCGCCGAGTTTGATCTCTGCCATTTGTTGAATTCACCTCGCTTTCACTCTTGGCGGTTCGCTTCGTCCGGCCCAAGTTGATGAAGCGGGCTGCTGAACGAAGGCGTGAGGATACGTGCCGAGCCGGGGGGTGTCAAGCGTGGCGTTCAAGGTGCTGGAAACCAACCCAGGATGCCTCGCGGGGCATTTCAATTCGTTGCTTTTTGCAACAACACGTCCCATAGGAATCTTGGAACTCCCACACTCGACTGGCCTCCAACGTGATAAGCCGTACCACGATAACGGAACCAATTCCCATTGATGTCTACGGTCATATCCTCGACATAGCTTAATCCAATAGACAAAACGCCAAGCTCGGACAGCGTAAACAGTTCATTTTCCCGGCTGCCTCCGACTTGCGAGATACCATCGTGATTGAAGTCACGCCAAAGTCTCAACTGGCTAAAAATCGCGTCTTGATAATCAATCTTGCCGTCTTTGTTACCGCCGTTCGCTGTCTTGTCAAATTCGGCAAGGGCGATAAAGCCATTTAGTTTTTCTGAATATGGCTGCGGTGTAGAACTACCAAACAACTCGCTGCCACCATCAATGACTCCATTATTGTTTCTATCCAGAACGAGAAATGCATCATCGGAGAAGATTGAGGTCCAAGAAATTTTCTCTTTAACACCATCATTATCGAAGTCGAAATTTACCCCACTTATTGGCTTGGTCAAGCTGTAGCCATCTCCATTGATGTCAATAATGATTGGTGTAACTGTACAGCAGCAGCCGGGACTCACCGCATTGCCACCGTTGGGACAATCGAACGGCCAATTAGTACAAGGATCGGCTCCAAATGTGCTACAGCCAGCTTGCTGTCCTCTAATACAAATTTGTGGGCAAGGGAAGCATGGAGCGCCATCTTTGCCTTCTTTGCACAAAGGCGCAATTGCGATCCCACATTCATTGACCTTTTCACATTTTTGATTTCCATCACATCGCCAATAAGGCTTCGTATTCGGGAATGTGCAAGGTGCCTCGCAAGCCGTTCCTGGGGTGCAATTGTCATCCTGCCCACATTCAGTTTTTATTTCTTTGCATTCACCAACGCCACCCACACTTGTACATTTGTTAAACGGACTCTTTAAGCCGGTAGGGCAATCGCAGGCGTCATCTTTACTTTTATTTTTACAGGAATCGTTATTTTCCTCGCAACCCGCAACTCCTACACACTTTTTCATCTCAGTATTACAGTCAAGGTGAGGGTCAAATCTAGGTGGATCACATCTTTCAGAGCAATCACGAACCAAGCGTACTTGATTAGCGGCTCGCTTTGATTTTGCCGATTGTGTGTTGAGAGTGTGGTAGTTGAATTTAGCTTTAGGACGTATTTACCGAGGCAAGCTGTTGTGGCAATGAGGTCGCAATCAGGTGGGTCAGTTTTTCCAGC